>JAENXI010000053.1 GCA_016649625.1 Candidatus Bathyarchaeota archaeon | reverse complement strand
TCAATAAGCTGCTTTAAAGTTTTCCCTTCAGTAACTAATTTCTTATTAATAAAAATCCTTGATAAAAGAATTTCATCCACAACTCTTAGAGAAAAACTGGCAAAAGAAGGAATTTTGATTAGGGATTGTAGCACCTTTGTTGGCCTCGATAATAGTTATTTCAGAGTAACTGTTAGATCCTTTGATCAGAATAATCTTCTTATAGATAATCTGAGAAAAGAAATCAAAAAGATTATTTAGAATCTAATAAAACACACTTTAAAGAGAAAAGTTCAATTTTGACTTTTTTTTGGTTTTTAAAAACAATAGTTATTAATGTTAAATTGAACGGGAAAAATATTTAGGACTCTTTTTTAATACATTCCAAATCCCTTCACGTTTCATTTTTTTGACAATATTTCTAAAAGATAGATTCAATTTTGATTGATACCTCATCTGAATTTGTTTCAGCATATCAAAATCGAATTCATCTGTCTTAACAAATTTTAAGAAGCCCTGTTGGCGATCAAAGAGACCTTTTTCCATAACTTCATCATAAAGGCTGCTACCAGGATAGGCAATGTAGATATTAAATTGACACCAATCAGGGTTTAATTTCTTCGCAAATTTGTAAGACATTTCTATATCATTAAGAGTTTCACCGGGAATACCTATCATAAAGGAGCAAGCAGTTTGTATTCCTTCTTTTTTACATAGCTTAAACGCTTGAATATTTTGCTCGATTGTAATTCCTTTGTTGATCTTTTCCAATATTCTAGGTGATCCTGATTCCACCCCAAACCAAATTGTTTTGCATCCAGCATTTTTTAATGATCTGAGAAGATCTTGTGAAATCATATCAGCTCTAGTATCGCAGACCCAATCAATGTCTTTTTTTAATTTTCTTATCTGCTCACATAATTCTGTTGTTCTTTTCTTGTTAATTGTAAAATTATCTCCTAGAAAATAGATACCTTTAGTTCCAAAATTGTTTGCCATGTATTCTATTTCATCTACAACTCTGCGGGGACTAAATGCGCGACACCCAGGTCCCCAGAGTCTTCTTGTTTCACAGAAAGCACATTTGAATGGACATCCTCGAACAATGTTCATTGTATCAACAGGTTTTACATTTAGAAATGGAATTTCTCGTTCATACGAATCTATTGTCAGTAGATGTCTAGCTAAGAAAGGGATTTCATCTAAATCAGAAATGAATTTTTGCGGATTTTTAGTTATTTCTTGTTTTTTTCTGAAGGCCAAACCAGGAATGTTACTAATAGCTTTTTCATTCAAATTATTGAGGATACAATTTGCTAATTCGACCATGGCGTGTTCACCTTCACCCATTATAACATAATCGATTTCAGGATGTTTCAACATGCTTTCAGGAACATAGGAAGGATGCCAACCACCAACAACAATTTTGCAGTGTGGAAGTACTTCTTTTATGGCCTTGGCTGATTCAACACATACTGGATATGAGGCTGAACTGCAAGTGATTCCCACCAATTGTGGATTGAGCGTTTTAACTAATTTTTTAAGTTCATCATTTGTTTTTTTAAATAAGTAATTGTCAAGAAGTTTTACCTTGAATCCGGATTTTTCAAGCGATCCTGCAACAAATAATAGTCCCAAAGGGGGTAGTCGGATAGGTTTACTCCAAGGGGAGTTTTCTGGTGGGGCAGTAGTCATCAAAAAAATCAAGAAAAGGCTTCTCCTAAATTTTAAGTTGGATTAAATTTTCAATGAGATACACCTTTTAAAGGGTAATGGTCTTAAAAACCTTTAGCCAAAGAAAAAATGATGAACTTTTGTCTGCAAAGAAGAAAAGTGATGAATAGTCAGAAGAAGTTTAATATTTAAATAATTGAACAATGACCCTTTTTGGCATTTGATTTGTACAAAATATATTAATCACGAGATTTCTTGTAGGTATTCGAACATAACCAGTTCAGGGAATAACTATGAAGACACGTATAACTCTTGTTAATCCACCCTACCCAGTTGGATCTCATAAACATCCTCCTTTCACTCCTTTGGGTTTGGGATATTTGGCTGCTGTCCTAGAAAAAAACAAATTTGAGATTAATATTGTTGATTGTCAAGCTCTAGATATTAATTATGAAGAGTTTAAAGCAGAGATAAGCAAAAAACAAGCAGATATCGTGGGTATCACATCGACTACGCTAACTTACAAATCAGCTCTTAAAATAGCAAAAATCTCAAAAGAAGTTTGGCCAAAAAGTTTAGCTCTTCTTGGAGGTCCTCATGTTTCTTTTTGGGATAAAGAAGCTCTTCAAGAGTGTCCAGAAGTAGATATTATTGTCCGAAAAGAGGGAGAAAAAACTTTTCTGGAGCTAGTTGGAAGAATAGAAGCAGGTAAGGCCTATTATGATGTTTTGGGAACAACTTGCAGAAAAAATGAAGAAATAATAATAAATGATGATAGACCTTACATTGAAAATCTCGATGAATTACCTTTTCCTGCTCACCATTTGTGGCCTTTAGAACGACTGCGAAAACATGGGACAATCATGTTTCCCCTCGTTACTAGTAGAGGATGTGTTTATTGGTGTGATTTTTGTACAGCAGTCAGAATGTTTGGGCGGCGTTATCGAATGAGAAGTCCAAAAAATGTGGTTGACGAACTTGAATATCTTCAAAAACGTTTTGGTGCAAATAGATTTACGTTTTATGACGATGCATTCACTGTTGACCAAAATAGAGCTATAGAGATATGTGAAGAGATTAAAAGCAGAAAATTAAAAGTCGAGTGGGATTGCGAAACACGAGTAGATATGGTTACAAAAGAGCTACTTATGAAAATGAGAGATTCAGGATGTGTATCTATTTGGTATGGAGTAGAGTCAGGATCACAAGAAGTCTTAGATGCTATGAGAAAAGGTATTTCGATCGCTCAAACAGTTAAAGCATTCAAATGGGCTAAGGAGGCAGGATTAATAACAGTTGCAAATGTTGTTCTTGGTTTTCCAGGTGAAACTAAAGAAACAATTGAGGAAACTACTAGGTTTGTTGAAAAACTAAATCCTAACGATGTAGGATATTATATTGCTACGCCCTACCCAGGAACTCCTTTGTACAAGAGGGTTGTAGAGGAAGGAATACTAAAAACTAATGATTTTGACAAGTATGATACAGCCACTCCTCTATTTGAGATGGGAACTATGAGCGGAGAGGAATTAAGAGATATCAGAGAAAAAGCATTTCAGAGATTTTATCTCCGGCCAGCTTATTTTTTCAGCATTTTCGGTACTGGAAGGCTATGGAGTTTTGCTATAATTCGAACTATACTTGCACATTTCCGAAGGGCAGTTAAAAGAAAACTTGGAATGAAGAAATGGTAACAAACCATTAATTAGACTATTATCGAACGCAAATTAGTTTAGACTTCCAGTAAATCAACCATAAAAATAGCTTTTGCCAATTAAAACAAAGTCTTTAGTTTTTAAATAGTTGGACTAATATTAGTTTTCAAATAAATTTTTTGAGATGAAAGTTTGGTGGTTTTCATGTTTTGCCTAATAATAATTTTAGAGTCTTAGTTGGATTCAACATAGCACGTATTATCTTATCGCGAGTAAAAGTTGGATTCACAGAATTTGCTATTTCGCATAAAGTAATCAGATCTTCAGCTGAAAATTCTGGAGTTTCTATAAGAGGTTCAGCGGTAGCCAATGCATCTTCACAAAAACCAGGTCTAAGATATCCTTTACTTTTTGCTTGTTGATAGAGTTCTGTTCCATATATTGGACTTGCTATACTAAAAATGAAACTGTCAGCACCTAACTGTCGTAATTTATAAGCAAAATTTATTGTTGCTTTAATGTCATCTTTTGTTTCACCAATCAGGCCTATTACAAAGAAGCAACCTACTTTGAGACCAATTTTTTTGCATATTCTAACAGCTTTTTCGACACTCTTTAGATCAAGATTCTTTTTGATAATAGTGTCTACAATTTTTTGGACGCCTGACTCTGGAGCTAAGCGAATTTTTTTGCAGCCTGCTTTTTTCATTTTTCTTAATAGTGATTCATCAAGCGTATCTGCTCTAACTCCGCTGGGCGTAAACCATTCAACATGAAGCCCTTTCTTGATAATTAAATCACAAATACGTTCCATGCGATTTCTGTCTAGTGTCATATTATCGTCTAAGAAATCGATTTGTTTTATTCCATAAATTTTTACTAAATGTTCTATTTCAGCAACAACGTTCTGAGGGCTCCTACCACGCCATTTTCGCCCCCATACAGTATGATGAGTGCAAAATATACAGCTAAAAGGACATCCTCTGCTTGTTATCATTATTGTCCAGGGTTTTTTTATAACACCTCTAAGAGGATTCTCTTTTACAGCAATGGCATACTCATTCATTGGAAGTAAGTGTCTCGCGGGTAAAGGAAGAGAGTCCAGATCTTCAATGACAGGTCTAGCTGGAGTTATCACTACTTTATTATTCCTGATAAATGCCAAACCTTTAATTTTTTCAAGCTTAGAAAAACCCTGTTTTAAGTTATTGACTAATTCCAGAACAGTATTCTCAGCTTCACCAATCACTACAAAATCTATTTCTTCGTGTTCAAGACAAGCTTTTGGTCTGGCAGACGGATGTTGACCGTATAATATTATGATGGTGTTACTATTAATTTGTTTAATTTTTGAAGAAACCTCAAAAGCGGTTCTAGACCATCCAGAAAAAGGAATTTCTATGATTACTACTTCAGGAGACCATAGTTTGATTTTTTTTCCTATTTGGTTAATGCTTAAGCCAACCCTATAAGTAGTTTTATTTATTTCCTGCAGATTGCCACGTCCCTCAGTGGGCGCATCGATTACATAAACTTCATTCGTTTTTTCTAGAACTGCAGCCATATAAGCTAGAGGAATAGGAGGAAAAACGCTTGGTTTTCCCCATACCTTTGGTTGAATTCTAGGGGGATTAATTAAACAAACTCGCATATCTGCTACCTATGAGGTTATCCCTAAAAAAGTTGTCACATTTAATCAAATAACAATATTTGGTATCGAAACATCAAAAGGCATACAATATTATTAAAGAAAATATAAAAAAAAGTTGAAATAATTATCAAATAAATATCACACTTAAAATGGGAAAAAGAATAGTCTAATAAACCAAATTATCGGCAAAATAAATAATATAAATAATAAAATTGTCAAATTTCTGATTTTCAATGCGATTAATATTTTTTTTGGAGTTAACTCCTCTTTTTTATCACCTAAAATATATTGACCTGGTTTTTCTAATTGAACATTTAAAGCTCCAGCCATTGCAGCCATTGGCCATCCATGATTTCTGCTAGGAGTTTTTGAATAATCTCTAAAAGCTATTTTCCAAGAAGCACGATAATTTTCACCAATTAAAAAAGATGCAAATATTATTAGAAGTGCAGCAAATCTAGTGGGAATATAATTAACTACTGTGTCGAGTTTTGCACTAAACCAACCAATATCTTTATGCTCTTTATCTTTAAAGCCGACCATACCATCCAAAGTATTTATCGCTTTGAAAATTATTGCTCCTGTAACTCCAAAAAAAGCATAAAATAATATCGGTGAAAGTTTGAAATCAATTAGATTTTCAGCCATTGATTCAATTACGGAAGATGTTATCTGGGGCCCTGTTAGATTCGTAGAGTTTCTACGAGAGAAATGTGCAAATTTCCTTGCAGCTTCTAAATTTGAGGCACCTATAGATTTAGCAGCAGCTTTTGCCCAATCAGTCTCAAGTTTAATACAGATTGTAAATTTTAAAAAAATAATAGCAAAAAAAGCATAGATACCTATATGCAAAAAAGTAAACAAGGCACCTAATCCGTAGTAAAAAGGCAATGAAAAGGTGAAGAGTACAACTAGTCCTAACAATACACCATTTAATTTTGCTATTTTTGGATTAGAATTTTTAAAATATGGCTTAATAACACCAATGAAATTGCCAATAACAACTGCAGGATGTAATCTATAAATCAAACTTTTGGGGTTATGTGGTGAGGGATCCCCTAAAAACAAATCCAACAAAATGGCTAGAAAAAGAATAGAAATAGGAAGGAATATAGAAAGTATTGGGATCACCACTAGTTTACTGAAGTTTCAGTCAAAGTATATAATTTATTTGTATCGATTCAAGCTAGATAGAAAAAGGATAAAGAATACACCTAAAAATTCTGAAAAAATTGATCAAATATTGTTATTTAGCCACTATAAACAATTTTTCTACCAATTATATTAGTTGTAACAATAATACTCTCTATCTTATTAGAAGAAATTGTGGTTGGATCTTCAGAAAGAACAGCTAAGTCAGCTAATTTACCTTCTTTAATTGACCCTTTGCAGTTTTCCTCTTTGGTGGAATAAGCCGCATTTATTGTATACATTGCCAAAGCTTCAGTCACGTTTATCGCTTCTTCAATAAAGAACTGTTTATTCACTACAGTCTGAATTCCTAAAAGAGGATTTAATGGCTCCATTGGGCAATCAGACCCCCCGAGAAGCAGTATATCATTATCGATAAGGGTTCTTATGGGAAAAAGCCATCGTGCCCTGTTTTGGCCCAAGTTGTCAATAGCTGACCAAGTCTTGAATTCTGAATTCATTACACATGGTTGTACCGAAACCATAGTTTTCTGACTCTTCATTCTTTCTAGCAAATTTTTATTAATTAAAGCTGCTT
>JAENXI010000052.1 GCA_016649625.1 Candidatus Bathyarchaeota archaeon | reverse complement strand
TTCTACCTTATATTTTGATATCCACTCTCCCTGACCAACAGCTTGCGTTGAAGAAATTTGTGTAAAGGACATTATTGTTAATAGTATAAATAGGCTTATTGCCATAATTTTTCTTTTGATTGTATACTCCCCCTTAACTCAGGGCTTTTGTAGTACCTTGAATATAACATTTTGCATATCATATTAGAAAATCTAATCAAAATAACTAAAATAGGTATTAAATTCTTAGATTTTTCTATTAATTAATTCCTTAGCAGTTATTGTTTTAATGTCAAGTCTATAATGTTGTCTAGCTCCAATTACACCATCAATAACGTCTTCGCTAAAACTAAAAGCCACAATTATTCCTCTTCTGGATTTTTTCTTGCTTAACTCATTTGCAAACTTGTATACTTCATTTTTTCCAACTTCATCGGATTGTTTTATTTGAATAGGATCTCCATCATTGGTGTAACCGTCGATTCCAAAACGAGAATCTCTTATGGATGAAGTTTCACCTGAAAATTGTTGAACAACCCAATTTTGAAATTCATAAAAAGGTACTTTTCTAAGATCACTCTCTGAAGTTTTCTTTCTCTTTATCAAAAAAAATGCAATTATCACAACTCCAATAATTGCAACAATCCCAATTATTAGTTCATTTTGATCGCCTCCATTAATTAGGTTAAGATTGCAATCAGGACAATCTACAGATCCTGTTCCACCACAAATTGAACAAGTTATTTGTGGAGTTAATATTCCATCACCATCACAAAGAGGACAAACTAAGGGATCAGCATCTGAAAGGTAAATGTTTGTTTCAAGATTTCCAAATTTACTAATCCAATCCCAATCATCAATTGGGAAATCACCAACTACAACTTTGACCTCAATTTCTTCATTAGGAGGAAAATAGGTTCTATTTGATGCACTCGAAAAGGATGAGATTTCACTTCTAACCTCAGCAGTCGCAATTCCATAGACTCCAACTGCTTGATCATTTTCAAAAGTTCCCCAAACATAAACCTCCTGATCACCTAATTGGGCAAACGCTGATTTTTTACTAATAGTTGGCTGAACAACGCCAAGACCTCTACAGTATTCACAGACCTCCACTGGGTCACTAGTCGGAATTCTACCGCTACCTTGACAATTATTGCAAACTATGATTCCAGTATCTAAACAGGTATAACATTGACCATTTACTATAGGTACAATAAGCATTAAAGTTAGGTTAATCGTTATCAAACAAGAAAATAAGCGCTTTCCATTCAATCATTAGCATCTCCGCATATTTTAGAAAAATACAATATTACTACTACACCTTTCCCAAATCATGTTTTTGTTGAAAATGAATTAAACAAAAGTACATCTTTTTACTTAAAATAACTTTACCTAAATCTTTTTTTAGACGCTCCAAAAAGGAGGAAAATCAACATGCTCAAGGATTACAGTAGTTATTTTGATTGAGAAATCAGGGATCCAAATAAAAATTAAGTTGCTTTCTCAACCAAAGGCTTTGAAAACGTTTACAAGAAAGAATGAATACTTAACTTTATAGAGAGCTAAGGGCAAAATGAAGAAAAACATACAAGTTACTTTATGAACTTAAAAAACCAGTGTCAAAGGTAGAACAAATGAGTAAAAAAAAGACACATATAGAAAAAAGGTATAGTTTTTCTATTTTTGTTTCAAAAGTTAAACGAATTTAAACATATAACTGGGTATTATTAATGAATTACTCTATAATTGCAGATGCATATGAAAAAATTGAATCTACCTCAAAAAGACTTCAAATGATAGATCTTCTAGTTGACTTACTAAAAATTACGCCTAAAAAAATAATCGATAAGGTCATCTACTTAACTCAGGGCAAAATATGTCCAGATTTTATTGGTCTCGAAGTTGGAATAGCTGAAAAACTCGCTATCAAAGCTCTTTCACGAGCTTCAGGAAGAAATCAATCTCAAATTGAGAGTCATCTGCAGAAAAGTGGTGATATTGGTGAAACAACTTTTAAATTTATTTCTGAAAAGGTGCAATCTACTTTTTTCCGTAGAACTCTTAGTGTAGAACAAGTTCATGAAACTTTCACTAAAATGGCTAAAACTACTGGGTCAGGAACTATTGGTCTAAAGATATCATTATTAGCAGGTCTGCTCTCAGATGCCTCACCAAAAGAAGGTAAATTCCTAATCCGAACAGTAACAAGAAACCTAAGATTAGGGATTGCAGATATGACAGTGCTAGATGCACTAGCAATATCTTATGGAGGAGGCAAAATAAATCGTTCATTAATTGAACGTGCTTACAACATATCGTCTGATCTTGGAGAAGTTGCAACAATTGTAGCTGAAAAAGGTTTAGAAGGAATCAAAGAAATTCAGGTTAAGATTTTTGAACCAATAAGACCAATGCTTGCTGAACGACTTTCTTCTCCTGAAGAAATTTTGGATAAATTAGATGGGTGCTGTGCAGCTGAATATAAATATGATGGAGAACGAGTTCAGGCACATAAAAAAGGCGACCAAATAGCTCTATTTTCCAGAAGGTTAGAAAACATCTCTAGTCAATATCCAGATGTTATTGATATTATAAAAACAAGAATCAATGCACAAGATGCAATTGTAGAAGGTGAAATTGTGGCAATCGACAATCAAACAGGTGAATTGTTACCATTTCAAGAATTAATGCATAGAAGACGAAAATATAGTGTGAAAAGTTTCATGGATCAATATCCTATATCACTATTTTTATTTGAAGCACTTTTCGTTAATGGGAAAGATCTTACAGTTGAGAATTACAATATCAGGCGCGAAACTCTAGAAAATATTATTGTTAATAATAATCGAGTCAAACTCGCAAAAAATCTAAAGACAAAAAACGCACAAGAACTAGAAGCATTTTTTGAAGAGGCAATAGCAAATGGATGTGAGGGGATAATATGTAAATCAATTGGAAAAGAGTCAATTTACAAAGCTGGAGCTAGAGGTTGGCTGTGGATAAAATATAAAAGAGATTATAAAAGTGAAATGACAGATACAATAGATCTTGTTATTATTGGTGCTTTTTATGGTCGAGGAAAGCGTACTGGAACATATGGCACTTTACTTCTTGCAACTTATAATAAAGATATAGATACTTTTGAGACGGTCACAAAATGTGGAACAGGTTTTACCGACGAAGACCTAATAAAGATTCCAAAAATTCTTAAAAATCATCTAATTCAAAATAAACACTCCCGAGTATCTTCAACAATTAATGCTGATGTTTGGTTTGAACCAAAAATAGTCCTTGAAATAATGGGTGCGGAGATAACCCTAAGTCCAATTCATACATGTGCTATAAACTCTATAAGAAAAGAAAGAGGATTAGCTATCAGATTTCCAAGATTCACTGGAAAATATCGATCTGACAAAAATGCTGAAGATGCAACAACATCCAAAGAAATCATAAAAATGTATCAGAGGCAATTCAAACAAATTAGCAATCTTATGCCAAATTAATTAAGCAAATACGTGATAAATAAAAACAACCTACGTTAATTATGGGGGGAACTAATGTCAGCTGAATCTGAAAAACTAAAAATGCTCATAGGCTTTAAGAATAGACTAGAAAAAAAAATAAGTGATCTAGAAGTAGAATTGCAAGAAATGAAAATGACCTCAGAAATCATAAATTCAATTTTAATTGAAAAAGGTTTTAAACGTGGCAATATAAAAGCAATAGTTTCTTCTCCAAAGGAATCTGAAACAGTAAAAAAAGTGTCTATTTCTAACCTTGAACCAAAGGCTCCAGTTTTTCATTCTAAAGAACCTGAAAGTGTTATCCCATTAAAAACAAAAAATGGCGAATCCTTAGCAATAATCTATGTTAACAAACAAGTTTTACATGTGCTCCTAGATGAAACAAAAAAATTTGATGCAAATACGCCACCATTTGGTAGTTTTTTGGTCAAAAGAGTATTTATGAAAATGAAACAAAAAGATGAAGAATTGGCAAAAAGTGGGATGCTTCCTCCAGATAAAATGTTTGCTTATGACATTGCTATTGAAGGGGAACTAATCCGAGAAATAATTATCAAAAACGTAGACGAAAATAGATTAAAAGACCTAAGATCCAGTATAGAATGGACCTTAGAGAAAATGTACGAAAAAACTAAAGAACCAATCTGAATTTAGATATTTTTTTGCAAAAGATCCTCTAAACTCTTTTTTGCACTTAGACCGACCATTCTTTCGATCTCAACACCATTCTTGAAAAGTATTATTGTTGGAATACTAAACACCTGGAAACATTCAGCAGTCTTTGGATTTGAATCCACATCTAGTTTTCCAACTAGAACCTTTCCCGAATAGTCTTTGGAGAGCTCTTCGATGGTTGGCGCCAAGGCTCTACAAGGTCCACACCAGCCAGCCCAAAAATCTACTAAAACTAATTTATTGTTCTTTACTGTTTCATCAAAATTTGCATCAGTTATATGAAAAGGTTCATTACTCATTTTATCAATTGCACCCCATAATAACACTTTTAATTCTTAAACATTCCTCGATATAAACTGTTCGCGATCATATCCAATACTAACTTTGTTTGCAATCTTTCAAAGAATTAAGCAAATTTCTTAGTTCAAAATAAGTATCTTTAGGATCAGACAAAGACTTAGCCTTCATCTCAAAAGGACAAACTTGATTTGTTTCAGAATCGAGAATTTCATTAACAATTGAAGTCCATTCATGACTAATTTGGTTTTGTTCTAACACTTTCTTAGCTTTTGCACTTATAACCTTAGCATAAATTGCTTTTACGTTTACATACACACATAAAAGTGCTATAGCCTTTCCGACTACTCTATCTGCAATTGACGACCCCTCAAGAGATTGTCCAAATTTTTCGATGGCGTTTAGAAATCCAGCAATTTTATGATCTTTAGTCTTAAAGATTAATTCTCCTGCTTTAACAATTGCTAGCGTTAAGTCTTTAGTTTTTAACTCATTCTTTGCAATTTCTAAGTCATTCATTATTTTTCCAGCAATTATAGATTAATCGAAAATGTTAAAAAACATTTATTGAACTTTCTTTGCAACCAAAGCAAATGCAGCTATTACTTTGATTTATCTGGTTGAATGGTTCTACCTAATATTAATGCCGCTATTAAAACTGTGAAAGTGCCTATTGTACCAGAAATGAAAGTAGAAATAATTGGATTATTTATTGATTCTATTAGATAATCAGCCATTAAACCATTCCAAAAGTTATTTTGTTCTTTATCTCCAAAGTTTTCAACAACTGTTTCTAGGCCATCTGGTAAATTTGAAGCAAATGGCAGAAATATTGCGAGAAAAACCAAAATTAAGAAAAATATTCCTGTTTTATTATTCATATTGAATTCTCCTTTAGAAGATTAATACCCCCCATAACGGTGGGTTGTATTTTCTGAATTGAAGAAACTAAAATTGCTGTTATTGCCCCTTCTCCGATTCCAATAATCGCATGATAAATCAGCATTGCGGGCACAGTAGTTAAGATTCCACCAGGAAACGCGGGAGAAATAATTAAACCTGCAACAAGAGCACCTAATACTACAGATAACCAAGATGATATGAAAACACTTGAAGCCAAACGTCTTTTGTTACTGGAATTTCTCATAAGTAGTTTTATCAAAAAAAAACTTAGTCCACCTATAATAGCCATTGTAAAAACATTCGCTCCAAAAGCCAAGATTCCACCATCTGCAAAAATCACCGCTTGCATAATCAAGACAATAGTCATACCTAAAATTGCAGCATAAGGACCAAGTAAAATTGCAAGAAAAGTACCTCCAACCAAATGTCCACTTGTTCCAAAAATAACTGGGAAATTTATCATTTGCGCTGCAAAAATAAACGCACTCGATATTCCTAAAAGCGAAGTTAAAGATCTAGAATAGGTAATTTTAGTTTTTTTCCATGACCAATATAAAAAAACAAATGAAAGTATCCACATTCCAATTGCACCTAGAATACTTAACGGTTCATTTGTTATGATTAAACCATCAGGAATATGCATCTACAATCACAGTAATACTTTTTTAAGTTTTAGTGTTACCACTGTATTATAAAAGCTTTTAGGCACAATATCTAAGTTTATATAGTGAAAATAAATGACAAAAATAGTCCGGGTTGGAGTAACTTTTCCTCCAGAACTCCTAGCAGAATTTGATGATATTATAAACAAAATGGGTTATGAAAGCAGATCGAAGGCGATCCAAGATGCTGTTAGACTCTACGTTTCAGAAAAGAAATGGTTAAAAAAAGAAAATGCAAATCAAATGGGTGTCTTAATAATGGTCTTTGATCATGAAGTTAAAGGGTTAGAACGTGATCTAACCGAAGCACAACATCACCACTCATCACTTATTTCTTCAACAATGCATATTCACGTCGGGGATCAAGATTGTTTAGAAGCAATAGCTGTAAAAGGCAAAGCATCTGAGATTAGACATTTGAGCAATGAATTGACTACAAAAAAAGGAGTAAAAATCCTAAAAACAATAATCGTATAAGTATAATCTTGTTAATTATTTAATTCAAACATCTTTTCTAATGCTTTTCTCGCTTTCTTTGCCACTGATATTGGAATCTTGATTACATATTTCTCATTTTTCAAAGAAGAATAAATTTTATCAAGTGTCAACAATTTCATATTTGGGCAGATAGCATCATCATAAGCCATAATAAAGACTTTATCTGGATTCTCTTTTTGTAGACGATATAGAAGACCTTTCTCAGTTCCCACAATTATTGTTTTAGCAGTAGTATTTTTTGCAAATTTAACCATTTTAGAA
>JAENXI010000051.1 GCA_016649625.1 Candidatus Bathyarchaeota archaeon | reverse complement strand
TAATACGCCTCGTTCAAACCTACTTTGAAAAGCATATATGGGTCTTTTAAGAGAGGGCAATATTTTAATTGCCTCTTGTTCTAATTTCTCCAAACCAGATTTCCCTTTAGCACAGATTATATTTAATTCGTCTTTGGTAACATAACCAAATATTGTTGGAATTAACTTGCTATATGTTCTAGAGTCATCATCTTCATGTTCTCTGCAAAAACCTCCAATCGTTTCGATGTCAATAATTGTACCATTAAATTTTGAGTTAATGTTTTCGTTGTGAAAAATTAGCATAAACTAACGGCACAAGAATGTTATATAATATTTATTGTATTTTTTGAAGCGATAAAGTGTAACAGATATAATTACTTATCTTATGGAGAAAATGAAAAACATGAAAATAATGAAGGAATGAAGAAGATCTTATTTTTTACAAAAAAATTTAGACCATGAAATATCCATTACAAACCTCGAGATTTTAATGGTTGTATCGAGCGAATTTTATAATCTACTAAATTATTGAAGAAAATAATAGCGTCCACCTAAGATTATTCCAAAAATCAAAATCAACAGACCCACATGGAAGATCTGCATCGTTTTGTGAGGTTTTATAAATATTATACCATTACCTAAGCCATAGAGAATGCTGGCGATAATTCCAAACCATCCAATAATTTCTGGCACAACTCCATAGGTAACAAACAAAATTGAGTATGAGAGCGTACCAACGGAGAATAAGATCTGTGCAAATGCGAATCTAGAGTTTTTTGTTTTGAGAATGCTACGACATAACTCTATTAACGCGTTTTTCTCAGCACCACTAGAAACTGAGTATTGTCTTGCTATGTTGAGAAGTCCCCAGTAGTTCTTTTCATTATATACATCGATTAAGCCTTCTGTTATTCGAGAGATTGTCCAAACAACAGCAAGTATTATGTTATATGGACTAAAAGCAATAAACAATATTATAGCAAGTGCAATGATGATACCATGTTCTATGAGCGCTAACATGGTGCCGATTTTGAATTTTTTTGGATCATTGTTAATCTTTTGTAGTTTAGCATCTGAGTCCAAATCACTTATTACACTATAACCAAATGCTCCACTTACAACGAGTGTAATTATTATAAACAGAAAGAGGAGACCAGATTACGACCATTTCGATAATCAAAGAGAATCATCCAATTATTTTCTTCTTTTCCTCTTCACGTGTTAACATTTTAATTATTGCTTTTAAGGTTGATAATGTTTTGTCGGGTATTCTTGGTCGTTCGCGGATTTCTCTTGGAACTTTTTTTTGATTAAAATTTAATTTCTTTCCTTCATTTATTTCGAAGACCGAGTATTTTCCAATGGACGATACTTTGAAGCACCTAATGAGATTATTCCTAATAGTCCCAACATAACAGGAAAAGTGCTGTCACCCAAAAAGTTCCCGCATCAGTAAAATCGCTGCTACTACTATGAAGATTATTCCTGTAAAAAACCTGATTTTATTGACCATATTTGTTCACCAACTTATTGTCTTATCGCATCTTCTATTATTTGCTTATAACGAAAACAATCCAATACATGATCATTTACAAGTCCAACAGCTTGCATGAACGCATAACAAATCGTTGGACCAACAAATTTGAAACCTCTTCTTTTCATTTCTTTACTCATTTCTACAGATTCTTTAGTTTGGCTTGGAAGATAAGTCAAATCCTTAAACTTGTTGTAAATTGTTTTTCCTCCAACAAAACTCCAAATAAAGTCACTAAAAGAACCAAATTCTTTTTGAATCTCTAAAACCCGACAAGCATTATTTATCGAGGACCTAATTTTTAGCTTATTACGAATTATCTTTGCATTACCAAGAAGTCTATTTACTTCCTCATCAGAGTAAGTTGCAACAATTTTAGGTTCAAAATTATCAAAAGCTACTCTGAAAGAGTCTCTCCTATTCAGAATTAGTTCCCACGTTAATCCTGCCTGAAAAGACTCAAGAACCAAGAATTCAAAAAGTTTCCTGTCACCATAAACTGGAACACCCCACTCCTCATCATGATATTTGATGTAAAGTGGATTACTAGTTTTCCAACATCTTACTAAAATTTTCTTCATTATAGAATATCTACATAATTCATGATTTAAACATAATATTTAATAATTTTATAATTTAGGCCAACCAACTGAAGAAAGTGTAATACATTTAAGTTCTTGGAGGTCTATTAGCTTCAACACAAATGTCAGACTGCTACATCTGCAATTCGAAAGTTACGGGTAATAGTTCAACAATAAAATGCGAAAACGACATGTTTTTAACGATTTGTCCTTTATGCCATCAGAATATTTGTCAAGAAAATATTTTTTTTAATGTTGATGTCATGATAGTACCTGTCACCGAGTTTTCGTTTGAAAAAATAAAAAACGAAAAGAAATATGTCTGTCCTACTAGTTTCATAAAAAAATTCAGACCAAAACTTATTGCCTTTTATAGAGATGGCAAAATCGGAGCAATAACCAGTATTGCCAAGGTAAACAAGATACAATTAAACGTAAGACCGTCTGAAATAGGCATTTTCTTGGTAGATCTAAGTAACAGTTGGAAAAACAGCAATTTTTTTACGATTTTTCTTCTGGATGAAGTTTTAGATCTTAAAGAAAAAATTGTAAGAAACAAAGCAGCTGCAATCCAAAACAGTGTATATAAGAAATTTAAAACTTTTATCAAAGCAAAAGAATTAGCGGATTTATATTCAAAGAGAAAACATTAGATCGGTGCGATCTCTGGAATCTGGTGAGTGTCTGTAAAGTGTTCTTCATAGACCTTGATTGCTGGTCTGTATATCTCGCTGGAGAAAACAAAAGCGATATCTGACCTAAACGCTTTCTTAAATCTAAGTTTTAATCCGCCAATCCTGGCAAAAAAATCGATTACTCTATACTTTAACCTTGCTAGAAACAAATAATTTAGTCCCAGTTTTCATAGCGGTTTTTCCCTGCCAACGATTTAGTAACATAATAGTTCATTAATTTTAAACCTACGCTTTTTTTCAATTTCACTCATCCAAAATATTCTTCTCGAGTTATCATTTCTCTTATTTTAGTTCTGCTTTAGAGCGTATTTTCCCTTTTTCAGTTAGGACCTTGTCTTTTCTCATATTTTGAGAGACCCAATTGATTTTCTGCTCTTGCTTTTTGGATTTTGGAGGTAAACTTGATTACCATGGTTTTAAATCTGATAAAGATTAAGCGAACAGATGGTCAAAGACGCTTTTTCAGCATTATTGGAATAAAACCTCATAGAAAAATCAAAGCAATTACGGAGTTAAGTTCATATTTTAGCATAACGTTGTTATTGAAGAAATGAAAACTAAGGCACTAGTCCTTTTGTCAGGTGGACTCGATAGCATTCTTGCAACAAAAATAATTCTAAACCAAGGAATAGAAGTTGAGGCAATAAATTTTACTAGCCCTTTTTGTTTATGCGGAAAAGGCGGATGTGGAGCTCACAAGTTTGCTGAGGAACTAAATATCCCTCTCAAAACAATCCGAGTTGGAAATGAATACCTAAAACTACTAAGAAATCCAAAACACGGATATGGAAAAAACTTTAATCCATGTCTTGACTGCAGAATATTTATGTTTAAACAAGCTAAGGACTATGCAAAGGAAATTGGGGCATCTTTTGTTTTTACTGGCGAGGTTCTTGGTGAAAGACCTATGTCTCAACACAAAAAAGCAATGTATTTAATTGAACAAGAATCTGGTTTGAAAGATATGATACTAAGACCTTTGTCTGCAAAACTTTTACCAGAGACTCCTATGGAAAAAAAAGGATTAGTTGACAGATCAAAATTATTAGCTATCTCAGGAAGATCACGAAAACCACAAATCAAGATGGCCAAGGATTTTGAAATATTTAATTATCCGTGTCCTTCAGGAGGTTGTCTTCTTACCTACAAAGAGTTTGCTGCAAAAGTTAGAGATTTATTCAAATACAAAAAAAGAGTTGTAGAGTCAGATATTGCATTATTAAAAATTGGTAGGCATTTTAGAATTGGTTTAAATAAAATTATAGTAGGGCGAAATCATCAAGAAAATCAGAGATTATTGAGTTCAAAGAAAATAACTGATTACTATTTTGAGGTTCCTGATTGTGGTGGTCCTATTACCCTTCTTAAGGGAAGAAAGACAAAAAAGATTATAGTGGCTGCAGCTGGTTTAACTGCATACTATTCTGATAACAAAAGTCCTAATATGATAGTTAATTATGGGCTTAAAAAATTAGATAAAAAGGTAAGAGTAGATAGACCAAGTATTTCTGAGGTTCAAGGATCAAGAATAGAAACCACTCGTTGATAGAGCCAAAAATAATTGGAAAATAAAATTTATCAGATATTATTCAGAAATTCAACTAATAGTCACTAACTAGATTCCTGGTAGAAGTAATCAAGGTCTTATCCATAAATAGTAAACTTAGAATCAGTAACAATAACCCTTTTTCCAGTATACCTTTGGATACAAAGTCATAGCTGCAAAACAAAATTTTCAAAAAATACTCTCATTTATTCTTATTCAAATCAACAGAATATTACTTTATATGATTCAAACTTAATTATTTACTAGACTGGTTAGTCACAGAGCATTAACGTGTTAAATAGAATAAGAAAAATTGAACAAATAAAATTACTTATCTTAAGCAGAAAAAGAAAAAATTGAAGATAATAAAGATCTGACAGCTATGAAAAAGACCAAATTTAGCAAAATATTAGAGGTTACCATTAAATCTTAGGCTTTTTAGCATCTTTGTGAAACTTGTTAGGAAACAAAACCGGATTTCATGCGTAATACTTAAGCCGCAGAAAACCTTGACAATAACTATTAACGTGTAAAAACAATGGAGAGAACATTTAATTAGTCCTAGAAAAAGAGCGCCAAGAAACGCCAAAAATAAAGGCCGAAGAAGTCCAATTATTGTCGATAAAGAATACGAAGTGGTCATCAACCGGATGGATCCAAACGGAAAAGGAATGGCTAACATAAAAGGTGTCCTAGTCTTCATACCCAATAGCAAACTCGGAGAACATCTAACAGTCAAAATAACAAACATAGATGCAATCAGTGCAGAAGCAGAAATAATCAACCAAGTTTAGTGTCTCATAATAAAAGTTTGGGAACAAACCAAAAACATTTGAACAAATAACTCTAAACCTAAATAGGTTTTATTTTTTGATTAATTTTCAATCCACAGCTAAGAAAATTGGTTTATCGATAGTTTTGGTTGATCAAAAAGTATTTTGCTGATTGAATATAAAAAAGGTTATGATAAATGATGTTAGATCAAATTAAAAAAGATTTGACACAACTTGGTAATCCTGAAAAAGCAAAAAATCTAGCTAGATTTTTTAAGACTGGAAAAGGAGAATACGGTGAAGGCGATATTTTTCTTGGAATTCCTGTTCCTGAACAACGCAAAGTAGCAAAGAGACATATTGATCTATCTTTAAAAGATCTTCAAGAGTTACTTAGAAGCAAAATTCATGAACATCGATTAACAGGCGTATTGATATTAGTTTTCAAATATGAAAAATCTGATAGTTCTGATAAAAACAAAATTTTTAGGTTTTATCTAAACAATACAGAAAACATTAACAATTGGGATTTGGTGGATTTAAGTGCACCAAAAATTATTGGAGAACATTTGAAAAATAAAAATACAGCTATATTGTTTGAACTTGCAAAATCTGAAAATTTATGGGAGAGAAGGATAGCAATTCTTTCAACTTTTGTATTTATCAGAAACAACGATTTTGAGGACACATTACGTATTTCGGAATTACTTTTGCATGATGAACATGATCTAATTCATAAAGCAGTTGGTTGGATGTTAAAAGAAATTGGAAAAAGAGACCAGGAAATAGAAGAAAAATTTTTAAGAAAAAATTATATGGAAATGCCGAGAACAATGCTCAGATATGCCATTGAGAAATTTGGCGAAAGTAAAAGAAAATTCTATCTAGCTAAAAGATCCCCCATAAAAAGTCCATAATAAGAGCATTGAGGAACCACTTGATTTTTTTACATTGCTAAACCCAAAAGGCATTACTCTTAGCTTTTTCAATAGTTTTCCTCAAAGTTGATGAAGAAACACCACTTGTTCTAGAAAGTTTTGATAGATCGGAGCTGATCAATTGTTTTATGAGGATTACGCCCGAATTGACTAACCTTATTCGGGTTTCATTCCGTAAACCCTTTATACAGGTTAAGGGATAAACTTTTTTTTCTTCAATCATTCTTTGTAAACTTAGTTTTGCGGGTGAACTCCATCCTATTTGCAAAATGTTTCTACATTCTCCATAGATTCTGGCGTGTTCTGAAAATCTAGTATTGGTGACCAACATTGCCCTTTCAATTTTTAAGTTATTTTTTCCAATTTCATACCCTTCTGTTACATCTTCTAGGACAGCTCTAGCAATTCTACTTTCATCCAAACCTGTAGGAGTATGATAGTTATTGTGATGTTTTGCTTCTACAAAAAAAGTTACACCATCTTTTCTTACAATTCCATCAACTTCATGGCGAACACATTTTCCCATCAATAATCGATTGGAACTAACATTATAACCATTAAAAGAAAGTAATATCTGTATAAACTTTTCAAACTCTGGTTTTGAAATCATCAAACTCAAAGCTGTTCTTAAATCAAGAAGATGTCTAACAGTAGGTTTGTGATCGCTAAGTAAACTATAAACGAGTTTGAAAATCTTAGCTGTTGTTATCCCATCATAAAGTTGTCGCTCTACTTCATTTACAATATCAAAAGCTATTCTCTGATTAACACCCATTCTTAAACA
>JAENXI010000050.1 GCA_016649625.1 Candidatus Bathyarchaeota archaeon | reverse complement strand
CATAATATTCTATGGATACAATTCATCTCTACTAATATACCAAACATAAGCAAACTCTATACTTCACTACTAGATGGGAAGCATAAATTAGAAAATAACTCATGATCGTTAATTGAATAAAACTTTAATAAAAAAAGATAGGCCCTAATTTATTTTGGACTTTGAGTTTCTCCTATTTTGCCAATCTCTTTTTGTAATTGTGCTATTTGTTTTTGATCTTCAGAATCTATAAACTCGTATATTTTTTTCTAATGAATTGGGAAAATTAGTTTTCTAATTTCCAAAGTTTCAACCAACCATAAAATTGAATTAATTTTCTAAAAATTTTTATGATTATAAGCTTTGTGTGGGATTGAATTTAATCACCCAAAACCAATCCAAATTAGCTTCATTCCAGATTTTTCGTGCGGGTTAGGGTTTTCGTTTGAAACTACATTTTCCCAACCACTTTCTTATTCGTGACTGGCAGTATTCGTCGAGGTTGTTTACACAGTGGGTTAGTTCGCATTTTGGTTTACCCAGTTTTTTTACTCTCCTAAGCAAGTCTGTGATTTAAAAGAAAAGGACCTATTATTATCTTTCTCGGACATAATGGCTTTTGACGAGAATATTATTGCAGATCGTGGTTTGTTTGTGTTTGAATAAACTTGTCATCGCCATTTTTGAATTCTTCTATTATCGAATATTTCAACTTCAGCAATGAAATGTGTTCATAAGCACCAACTGTTTTTTAGAAATATTTTCATATTTTCTCGCTTTTATAATGAACACCAGATCTGCATGTTTCTTCAATATAATCAAGTAAAATCTAGGTGAGGGAACATATCAGTCTTGCTAAAAACCAGATTTGGATCACAATTCTTGATTTAGTCAAAGTTTCTTGACCTAATGTTGTCAAGTTTTCTTGACAAAGACTAGTTTTTTGGCAAAAATATCTTCACAAAAACCCTTTTTATTCAAAATAGATCCTTGATTTAAAAGGGAACCACTTGCAAAAACATAAGATAACAAAATTAAGATTTAGAGTATTTATTTTTGGTTTATTTTTAACCTCAATTATTTCCATAAGCGGATTTACAGTTTACGCAATGCAATCAGCGAGTATTCCACTTGAAATTAAAGAACCCCTAACTATAACAGATAACCCAACAAGTTTAAGCCTCTACGCAGGAGAAACAACAAACTTTGAATTCACAATAGAAAACCTTGCTTCAATAACACATTTTCAAGAATTTGCAGTGATAAAACTTCACAAGTTAACTAGAATAAATGCATATATGATGCTATTTAGATACAACCGAGTTTTTGTGAAAAACAAGAACTAATAGACTAAAAAATTCAAAACACATAACCCAATTTAGAGGATTTTGCAACATCACACCAAACGGTTTCAAAAAGAAAGCTACACTATTTAGAAAGCAGTTGGGGACAATTCTTTTTGTTTAAAAACAAGTATATTTTTTTTGGATTAAAAACTATGAGTCTTGCTGTCCTCAGAATTTTTCCCACTCTAGGTATCAATCCAGCTGCATCTGTTCCCAGTTTACACATTAAAACTTGCTCAAAGAGACCTAAAGATTCAATGTTGATAACATCTTTACCTAATCTAGCAAGGCTTATTGCTTTCTTGACTTCATTATAAGATGACCCAATAACGATAAGTCTGTCTAGAAAAGATTTCTGCCAAATATTAAAAAAAGAAATTTGCCGGTCAGACAGTTCTGCTTCTATAAAGTTTTTTTCTTCATTAATATTCAACAGATTAATATTTACTTGCAAACCTTCTGCTAATCCAAAAAGAGACGCCATTTTTTTCAAACTATTTTTTTTATCTTCAATTAGTTGCTCCTGCAATTTTTCTATTGAAATATTTGCCAAAGTGATCTTTGGCTTAAAAACTCCAATATCTACTGTCACTTTTTTTTCATGAAATTTAGAGATTCGTCCACTTATTGGGGAATTTTTTTCAAGATTACTTATATAAGTGGGGCACAAACCAATTTTGTTAGCCAGGTAATTGGTTGCTATTTTTTCATCGTCACCTTCAATAGATACTTGTAGCCATCCAGCAGCATTTACTCCTAAAATATTTTCTTCAACATCAAGATTTTCAAAATAAGATCGAAATTTTTGTTTGATCTGAGTGATTTGCTTTTTTTTATTAGTTTTTGTGAACAAAGTTAGTATAGTCATGTTTTTATACCAATCAAATTGTTTATTTCTTCATCAAGTTTTTTCACTCTATTAGCCGCTTCGATTTTTTCTTCTTTGATTAATTTCTCAATAATAATTTCTACTGGAGCAGGTTTAGATTTTTCGATTAGGTTATCAGCATAAGTTACAATCTTTTCTTCAAGTGTAATTGGCATATAGATATCTTTCTTCCATCCCAATTTTTTTGCTTCATCCGGGGTTATTCCGGCTCCCACATGTCTTTTGATTATTGAAATAATAGATTCAGGTAAAGCTGCCTGTTTTGCAATTCTAGCTCCAATAATTGCATGATCAATATTATGAGTTTTCGATCTGCCAATATCATGAAGAAGGGCACCAATTTCCACAAGATGAGAATCAACCAAGATACCTCTACCTTGAATGACTATCGCAGTTTTTAGTGCTAGTCCAGCAACTGCCGTACAATGGTTAATAACTTTGTCAGAACAATCATGTTCTTTGAGAAAGACTAATGCTTCTTTTCTAGTAGGAAGTTTTTCACTCACCCAGTTCATTCCTTACCTGTTCCACTTTCTTGGATAAGGTTTCAACTATTTTCTTATTTTCACAATGAGACATAGATTTTTCACATGTAGGACAGTGAAAAACTAGTTCCACTGCCTCCCCAAACGGAATTTTTTTGCATTCTGGATTTCCACAATAGTAGAAATCATGATTTTTTTCATAATCTAGACGAACACTAAGTTTTTCAAGCACTCTTCGTTTTTGACTTAGAATAAATCCTTCAAGCTGATTAGGTTGCAGTTTCCAGTGAAAAATAAACCAACCTGTTTTTGGGTCTCTGGTTCTTCTTAGACTTACAAGAGAATGGTCATAGAGCTTGTAGAGAATTTTACGTACTAAATTTAATCTAATACCAGTTGTGTTAGCTATTGCATCGTCTGTGGTTTCGTTTGTTGTTTGCTTAAGATGATCAATTAGCAACATGGCATCGTCTTCTCCGAGTGCTGCTGCAACTTTCAATAATGTTTCATCAACAATAGTGGATGACATAATCTGTTTTCCTTTAATTAATGATAATTATAAACCTGGAATAAAACTCTTCTCAATTCTTTTTATAGAATAGTCATGTAAGTAGTGTTTTTTTTCCTCTTTTTTGGGGTACAATTTTAATTTTTGCTTTTCTAAAACTTGAAGATAGTTCTTTGCCTTCAAAAAATCTGTCAAGAAATATTGCTAACGCAGAACATTCTGAATGCGGTTGATTTCCAATTGAAACATTAAAGTTTGAAACTTCATTTGTGTAAAAAACTTTTGGAACTTTTTGACTTCCAACAAGTAGCAGTATATCATTTTTTAATTCCTTGATTTTATTCAAAACATTGCTGATTTGGATATTTTCCCCATAAGCTGTAAGATGAACAATTATACCATCTTTAGATTTCCAATTTTTAATAGTTGTTTTCCATGAATTACCCATTTCAAAAAAGAAGTCACCACCCCAATTTTGGGTAATTTTTTCCACTGTTTCTTTTAGTTTCCCATCTTCTGAATCGGATAAAATAAAACCTGAACAACCCAATGCTCGTGCAGTAAGAGCAACATGACTAGTTAATCTCGCATCCCTGTGGACCCTATGACCCCACCTGAGCACAACAATCTGTTGCTTTGTTCTATCTTGATCAGATATTTTCGGGGAGTGTTTCAAATTTACCATTGAACTCTTGCACTCTTTTTTTTACTCTTTTTACAAACTGAGGATTCGTTTTAAAAATAACGTTTACTGAATCATTATTGTATTTTGTTTCTTCCACAGCTGTTTTTTCATGAATCCAAGAAATAAATGGCATTGTTTGCACATTTATTGGAATTGAAAATGAGGCTTTAACATAACCTTCTAATCGTTGCAGGATTTTTTGTTTAAGCGAGTCAAGGTTTGTTTTATATAATGCAGATATAAGAATTGGATTTTTTATTAGCGTTTTTAAAGCTTCAAGTTTTTGTTGAGTTTCACGTTCTGAAACTAAATCAATTTTATTTATAGCAGTTATAATAGGTATACCTGAGGCGCCTATACGTTCTATAGTCTCAAGACAAATGTTATTTTTTTTCTCAATAATATCCACTGGTTCACTTATATCTAAAACCAATATTATTAGATCAGAGTAAATAGTTTCTTCAAGTGTAGAATGAAAAGCTTCTATTAGTCTTATTGGCAATCGATCAATAAAGCCAACAGTATCTATTAGTAAAAATTTTCTGTTGGAAAACTCGAAAAGTCTTGTAGTAGTTGAAAGTGTAGTAAAGAGAGCTTGGTTTACTTCCGCATTTTCGTCGGCTAGACTATTAAACAAAGAGCTTTTGCCAGCACTTGTATAACCAGCAAGAGATATAGACAAAAAGCCTAATTCAGTTCTTCTAGTACGGTGTAAAGATCTTTTATCTCGAATTTTTTTAAGTTTATGTAGAATTGTTTGAATTTGACGATTTATTGCTTCATGGATAACATCTACGTCATAACCTCCAAGGCCCATAAAACCCGGCTGTTCTGCAATTTTAGCTAATCTTGCTCTTTGTTTGGCGTGAGCACGTTCATACTCAAGAGTCACAAGTTGAATTTGGAGTTTGGCTTCTTTGGTGTGAGCATTCTTTGTAAATATTTCTAGAATTAGTTTAAAACGATCTATCGCATCGATTCCTGTAGCTTTAACTAAATTATAGGATTGACTGGGTTTCAAGCGATTGTCAAAAAGGAGTATTTCTGCACCGGTTTCTTTGATAAGCATTTTGATTTCTTCAACTTTTCCTTTACCAATTTGATATTTCGGATCAGCTCTTCTTATTTGAGTTATTGTAGCTACAATCGTGTATCCTGCGGCTTCTGCGAGGTTTCTTAGCTCTTCTAAACTAGTTTCTTCATTGCGTAATCGTCGCTGAATTATGATGCCTTTCGTTCTGTGGGCTCCTCCCCGTCTTTCTTGTTCAATATAATAAGATCCCCCATCGTCAATGCATGGTTTGATGATTTAGAAAAAACGCTTGGAGTATCATCTTTTGATATTGGAATTAAAAGCTTTAGTTTTAGACCATACTCAAGTTTAGACACTAACTTATTATTAGGTGAAATTTTTCCAGTTTCAAGCTTGCTTATAACTGAGGTTTTCACATTTATTTTTTTCCCAAGGTCTTCATGGGACAGGTTTAGTTTTTCTCGAGCTTGTCTTATTTTTGATGGATAATCGGATACTAATTCTTGTGTAATCTCAATTTTTGTTTCAATTTTTCTCTTTTTTATTGGTTTAATTGAATAAGATACCGGTGCTTTTTTTAATGGAACAGATTTTTGATTAAACTCCTCATCTGTTATCTTTTTTCCATGTTTAGAGCATTCAAAACAAACAGTTAGAATAGCTCCTTCAATTAAGGCTCTAGTTGGATCTGTGCGAATTTTTCGTCCACAAACTTCACATCTCACGACTTGTCACCTAGGCTGTTTTTATTATTGTGGTGATGTTTATAGTTGTCGAATACTTCAGAGTTGAAAGGTTGATAAAATGAATAGTTCACTTAGGAAGATTAGAAGTATAGCTAATTATCAATTTGGAAAAAATGCTGGTATCACTCTCTTTCCAGAAGAAACAGAGATATTATTTTCTAGAACCACTGGCAGAATACGTTTCGTCAAGTTAAATGGCAAAAGACTTGCCACATTACGTCCAACTGATGGTTTGTTTTCCATTAGTATTCTAGCAGGTTTACTTCTTATTGAAAAAAGAAAGATGTTTAGATGTTTTGTGAATGTTCAAAATGATGTAACCGACCCTATAGTCTCAGGTGGAGATGTTTTTGCAGTTCACGTAGTAAAAGCTGATGAAGAAATTAGAGCTCAAAACGAAGTTATCATTCTAGATGAAAAAAATAAAGTGTTAGCAGTTGGACGCGCTCTGTTGTCAGGTTCTGAAATGTTGGCACTTAAAACAGGAGTCGCTGTGAAAGTTAGACATGGTCGAAAAGAAAGTTAAGTATATGAATCTCTTTAGCAGATTACACAGTGGAAGTGAAATATTATGAACAGACGTATGAATCCCAGAGGAGCAAGACGTATGATGAAAAAGATGGGGATGAATATGGGTGGAGTAGACAATGTTGAAGAAGTAATAATACGAACCACCACAAAAGAGATTACAATAGAACATCCTGAGGTTTCCATTCTTGAGATGCAAGGTCAAAAAATATTTCAAATTATTGGTGGAAAAATAGTTGAAAAAGCTTCTGAAAACAACAGTACTAGTTTTAATGTTTCAGAAGAAGATGTAAAATTGGTAGCTGATCAAACGGGTAAAAATTTACAGGAAGCTAAAAATGCTTTAGAAGAGTGCGAAGGCGATTTAGCTAAAGCCATTTTGTTGCTACAATCATAACACCTTAATGTTTACAACGATCTTGGGTTCGAAATTAATTATTTAAAAATAATTAATTATAGAACAAAAGTTAGCTAAAGTAGATTGGATATTTCTATATAGAGGGCAACTATTACTTTTTTTAAGGACTTGTTATGGAAATTCAAAAGTCTGATATTGTGGTAGTTGGTCATTTTTCTATAGACTCAATTAAGCTACCAAACTGGAATAATCCGATTGTAGCTTTAGGGGGAGCTGCAACTTATGTTTCTATTATATCTCGAA
>JAENXI010000004.1:11676-15914 GCA_016649625.1 Candidatus Bathyarchaeota archaeon | reverse complement strand
GATAAATTACGGCATTTATCAGCTGTGCTGGAGATTGAAAAAGTCGCTATGCGCAAAGGATATCCGCTGGCAACAGGATTAGTTTCAGGTTATTGTCGGTTGTGTGAAAAATGTACTCTAAATCGTGTAACTTGCCCTCATCCAACAAGATCAAGATATTCAGAGGAAGCGGTTGGTGTAAATGTGCAAGCAACAGCAAAAAATGCTGGAATAGTTTTTATTTTATCGTTTAAATTAAATCCAGAATTTTTTACCCTAATCTTGATTTCCTAACTATTTTTTTTAGTTTTATACATAGATTTTGCTTTCTTTCATAGAAAGGATTATGTTACATTTGAATATCTCTTTAAACAAGAGAGGTGTTTCAATTTAATTTATTACTTGACGAAATGTATGCTGGTCTAAAGGAATATTTTGAGACTTTGGGTCATTCTGTATTAACTGCTCAAGAAGCTGGTTTAAGAGGTTTAAAAGATAAAGATGTTGTTGAATACGCATTAACCCATGACTTAATTTTAATTACTAGAGATCAAAAACCTGCAGAACTCGCTGAATTAACGGGGACAAAATATCTGCTTATATCTAATTTGATGATTGCCAAAATTGCAGATGAATATTTAAAAGAAAAATTTTTTAAAAATTAACTTGTTAACTCAAATTAGTTTCATCTTTTTTTTATTTTTAACTATGTTTATTCCGATCTTTGGATTAATAAATCAGGTCCAGTTAAGTGTCAATGTTAATATTTCTAAGATATTTATTCCACAAATAAGAGGATGCATACCCCGCTACAACTCCACTTATTGGACCCATTATTAGAACCATTATTTCCAGAATTTGATTATTTATAATTATGTTAAGTCCGATTGATGTGGAGTAATAACTTATTATTGCTATTAGAGCTGTACTTAGAGACAAAGAAATAATGAGTCTATTTTGATTAACACCTTCGTTTGTAGCTTTCACTTTAAAACCGTAGAGCGAAATATCAATTAAAATGCCATATATGAAAATAAACACAAAAGAGAATGGAACCGCTGGCCTCCAAAGACCTGTTAATACACCTCCAACTGCTCCAACGCTTGTAGCTCCCCATTTTTTTAAAAAAAGTGCGCCTAACACAAGGAATATAGCATCTACAACTATCAATAATTTGTCAATTGGAGGAGGTACAAAGACTCTAGTAATGAAAATTACTGAACCAAAAAGTGAAGTAATTATTAATTGCTCAGCTTTATGCAACAGATACCACCTTATGAACTACGGATCTTTTCAATTTTAATATAATGTACCATTCAACTTCTTTAAATTTATCTTAATTTTAATACTTAAAATAACTGTTATGTTTTTTAACAAAAACTATAAAATGATAATCTACTGTCATACCTAAAAGTTCTAATATTTGACTGATAAGTGTCTAAAGGGGAATCGGATGAGCACTCATGCAGAAGATTTGAAGCTGCGCTTAATGACAATTGAGCTTCTTAGAACGGCTAAATATAAGCGGAATATTACATATCGTGAATTATCTGCAAAAACAGGATTACCTGTTACTGTTTTGAGTAGATATGCAAAGGGCCATGTTCTTCCAAATACAAATAGAGCTAAAGAATTATGGAAAATCTTAACTAAACTTGTAGGTCTAGAAACAGAACTACGAAGCAGAATTAGATTTGACGAAACAGGATATTTCGATAATACAGATATTGTAGGTGATTATAATATCCTTCAACAAGCTGCAAATTATGCTTTAGCTAATTTTGCAGGAAAACGAGTTACAAAAATACTTACGGCTGCAGTTGATGGCATACCCCTAGCAACTATGGTGGCCAACGCATTAGGCGTGAATTTAATTTTAGCAAAAAAAAATAAAGAAGTTGGAGTTAAAGCCTTTCTTGATGAAACCTATATTCTAGGCAAGTATTCCGGTGTTACTGTTACGTTATTTATACCAAAAAATTCCATCAAAAAACGCGATAGTGTTCTGGTCGTGGATGATATGATAAAAAGTGGTGAAACACAAGAAGCACTTGTACATCTTGTTAAAAAAGCGAAAGCTGAAATCTCAGGTGTCTTTTCACTAATAGCTGTTGGAGACGAATGGAAGAAAAGATTAAAGTTTAGTAATAATGCTACAGTTGAAGTTGTAACCTATTTAAAATCTCCTTTTGAATAATTTTTGTTTAAATGTTCTTGGAGTGAATCTTATGCGAACAATAGAATGGGATAAAGGAATTGTAACTACCTTTGATCAAACAAAATTACCTCATGAAGAAAAAATATTAGAAATTAAAAATCTAGATCAAATGGTTGAAGCTATTAAGAACATGAGAGTGCGTGGTGCTCCTTTACTCGGTGCTTCTGCTGCTTATGGATTGGCTTTAACTGCTTATAATTCAACAACTAACAGCAAAAAAGCTTTATTAACAGAATTAGACTTGTCAGCAAAAACTCTGAAAGCTACTAGACCAACTGCTGTAAACCTTTTTTGGGCAATAGATAGAATTTTAAAGAAAGTCAATGATTCGAATAAATCTCTCAAAGAGACAAAAGACCTAGTAATTCAAGAAGCCCAAGCAATATCGGATGAAGATGTGAAAGCAAATAGATCTATTGGAAAACATGGTGCTGAACTGATAAACGATGGTGATGTTATATTAACTCATTGTAATGCAGGTGCTTTGGCTACAGTTGAATACGGAACCGCTTTAGGTGTAGTGCGGGCTGCTTGGGAACAAGGAAAAAAAATAAAGGTGATAGCTACTGAAACACGTCCACTATTACAAGGAGCAAGACTTACCGTTTATGAGCTAAAAAGGGATGGTATTCCTGTTAAACTAATAACTGATAGCATGGTTGGTTTTGTTATTCAAAAAAATATGGTAAACAAAGTTGTGGTAGGTGCAGATCGTATTGTTAAAGATGCTATTATTAATAAAATTGGTACATTTGGTCTTGCTGTGATTGCTCATGAACATAACGTGCCATTTTATGTAGCCGCTCCTAAGTCAACGTTTGATTTGAATAAAAAATCTCAAGAAATCATTATCGAAGAAAGAAAACACGAAGAAGTAACCCATTTTGGATCTAAGCTCATTGCGCCTTTTGGTGTGAAAGTTTTCAATCCAGCATTTGACATTACCCCATATAAATATGTGTCAGCAATAATTCATGAAGATGGGATTTTCTTTAAAAAAGACTTTAAAACTTTTTAAAAAATGTTCTCACTGACCTCTATTTTTTTTCAAAAAACCTATTTCATTACAAAATAGTACTTTTTTTGATAATGCAAAATTTGTTTTTTTATATTTTTGGTTCAATAATATTCAAATTTCTAATTAACACTGATGACTTTGTTGTGGGTTCTAATGGTTTTTTCATGATAATTACCCGATTTTTATTGAAGGATTAATAGAAATTAATCAAAATTAAAGTGTTTATATATTGATAGGTTTTTATCGAAAAAGAAAAGTATACCTCTAAAAAGTTAACTACTTCATGATGTGTTAATATACGTTGATCCAAATGACCGAAGAAACAAATAATGTGGCTAAATCAGAACTTATGAGTAAAGGTGTAGCTTTAGAAAAAGGTGTTGAAATAACTGAAAAAAGTAATATTGATTCGCTTTCTTCGCGAGGATATGGGACAATTGAAAATAATTCCCTAATTCTAGCGTTTTATGAAGCATTATATCTTTTGGATAAACGAATCCTGGAAGTTAACTCTAAAAAAGGTGATGCACTAGATTTTCAGACAATTTTGCGTTGTTATGATAAAATCAATGAGAATGCTTGGATAAATTATCTAGTTTATCGAGACTTGAGAAGTAGAGGTTATGTCGTCAGAGGGGGTTTTGGAGCTGGAATTGATTTTAGAATTTATGAAAGAGGATCCTATGGGAAAAATGTCGCGTCTACTCTTATTTTAATTACCCAAGAAGGTAAGCCAATAGCTGTAGACTATTTGACTAGTATAATTAAAAGATGCCAGAGCCAAAAAAAAGAGTTAGCCTTAGCTGTGATGAATCGACGAGGTGAAATAGTCTATTATTCAGTTTCTAAGTTAACATTCACTAAACAGAGTTAATGTATGATGCCTGATTTTAAACCTGTACGTGGAATGAGAGATCTCTTAATTGAAGAAACAAAGCAATTAAACTTGATTATTAGAAATGCTAGGAAAGTAGCAAAATGTTATAACTATGGAGAAGTTACCACCCCGATAGTTGAATCTTA
>JAENXI010000004.1:0-11580 GCA_016649625.1 Candidatus Bathyarchaeota archaeon | reverse complement strand
TCATGAATTAGTGAGTGCTAAATCAAGTGATGAAATCCGAAATAGAATGTTTACTTTTCAGGATCTTGGTGATCGCGCAGTTGCACTCAGACCAGAGTTTACTGCTTCAATAGCTAGGTTAGTTACGACTGTACTAAAAAAAGCTCCAAGACCTATGCGCCTTTTTAGTATAGGTAGTGTTTATCGTTATGATGAACCTCAGCGTGGCCGTTATAGAGAATTTTGGCAATCAAACTATGAATTAATGGGTTCAAACAAACCTGAAGCTGATGCTGAACTGATTTTGCTCACTAATTATTTTCTGAAAGCTTTAGGTTTAAAGAAATATTTCTTTAAAGTAGGTCATATTGGTATAGTAAAAGGTATTCTTGATCAAGAACGAGTTGCTGAGAAAACTCAAAAAGAAGTTTTGCATCTTATGGATAAAAAAGAATACGATGAAGCTTTTAGTCAATTAAAAAATGATAATGTTAAATCTGTTCTTCAAGGTCTGGTTGAAGTAAAAGGTGATGATATATTTGAGATCACTGATGAAATGAGAGTTCAAGTTAAAGATTATAGTAAAGCAAGAGATGCTGCTGATAATTTAATGGAAATTTTAAAGTTTGTAGCCAGTAGTGGTTGTTCTATCGATTCAATACAACCAACTTTTTCTCGAGGTTTAGAATATTATACTGGATTGATTTTTGAAGTTCAAGTTCCGGAATTGGAGATTTCTTTGGGTGGTGGAGGAAGATATGACCGATTAATTGAGCTCTTTGGGGGAATTTCAACCCCCGCTGTCGGTGTAGCTCATGGTTTAGATCGGATAAATCTTGCTTTGCAAATACAAGGTGTTGAAGCCAAAGATCAAAAAGCAAAAAAAATATTTGTAATACCTATAGGTGAAGACCTAAGAATCAAAGCATTAAATATAGTTGAAGAATTAAGAAATTCAGGACTATTTGTTGAGTTCGAAGTTATGGGCAGGAAAATGGGTAAAGCTCTAGAATATGCCAATAAATGCAAAATGGATTATGCAGTAATTGTCGGAAAATCAGAATTAAAAGAAGGGTCAGTGGCTCTAAGGAATTTGGTAAAACATGAACAAATAAATGTTAAACTTGAAAACTTGTTAAAGAAAATCCAAGAATAAAAAAATGGTTAAGCCCATATTGCGCTTTTTTTTTATCTACAGTCTTTGAATGTATCTGTTTACTTCCCACTCTGTCACCTGTGTGCGGTATAGATCCCATTCTTTTCTTTTCTCAGTTATGAAGTTTTCAAATGAAACATCTCCAAGTATTTGGCGAATTATTTTACTGTTTTCCATCTCATCTAATGCTTCTCCGAGTGATTCAGGTAATGAAACAATTCCAGCTTTTTTACGTTCTTCGTGGCTCATTTTATAGACGTTTAATTCTACTGGTTCACCTGGATCCGTTTTGTTTTTTATGCCATCTAAACCTGTAGCCAATAGTACTGCAAATTGAAGATATGGATTTCCTGAAGGATCTGGGCATCGTATTTCACATCTAGCCGCACCTTTTCTTCCCCCAAAATTGGGCACTCTAATGAGCGGTGATCGGTTTTTATGGGCCCAAGCGAGATAAACTGGAGCTTCATATCCTGGTACTAAACGTTTGTATGAATTAGGCCAAGAATCTAAAATTGCACACATTTCTCGTCCATGTGCAAGTTGTCCTCCAATAAAGTTTAATCCCGTCTTTGAGATATAACCTGTTTCAGGAGTATTAGCATAAAACTTATTCTCAGTTATGTCTGAATTCCAGAGACTTTGGTGTATGTGCATTCCTGATCCGTTGATCCCTGTGAATGGTTTGGGCATGTAAGTTGCTGTGTAACCATTTTGTGCTGCAACGACTTTCGTGATCATCCTCATGGTTAATGTTCTATCTGCGGTTGTTAATGCTTCGTCATATTTGAAATCGATTTCGTTTTGTCCCAAAGCTACCTCGTGATGTGAAATTTCTATTTCTATACCAAATTGCGAAGCTGTATCAGCAATATCTCGTCTAATTCCATCAGTTAAATCTCCAGGATTAAAATCAAAATATCCTGCCATGTCAATCGGAGTAGGTACTGATTTATCATTTTCTTTAACTAAGAAAAATTCTTGTTCTGGAGCGCATAAATATGTTAATCCAACTTCTTTACCCTTTGTTAGAGCTCTTTCAAGTATAAACCTGGGATCCCCTTCAAATCTTTCATTTTCGGGAGTATATACATCGCAGATTAACCTGCAAGAGGATCTTTCTTTAGTTCTCCATGGAAGTACTGCGAAGGTTGTTGGGTCAGGGTAAAGTACCATGTCTGATTCTTCTATTGGTCTATAACCTGTTATTGAAGAGCCATCAAATGACTGGCCATTTTCGAAGATGTTAGCTATGTTTTTTGCAGACACGGCTAGATTTTTTATTATGCCGTTTATGTCAGTAAATTGTAATCTAACGAATTTAATTTCGTATTTCTTTATTTGTTTACATGTTTTTACAACGTTTTCTTCCCAAACTGAATCTTTAAAATTCTTCATTTCTTACACAACCTCGCATTAACTCTTTAATTATCATATGTTGCATAAAAAGTAAATATAATGAACATATTTAAGCTTATCTATATTTATATTGTATAAATGTTCAATATTTTGATAAAATTTTAAAGACTATTTTTCATTTTTTAATTATGTCATATACGAATTTTAATCCATTTTGTTATCCTTTTATTTTTCTCTCCTCAAAAAATCGCCAAGATCTAAAATATTTTTAATAGCTGCTTCACCTTTGTTTGGCTTCTTGTCTAAATCAAAAATTATTTCTCCAAAGCCTAAACAATCCTCAAAATTGTTAAGGACTAGTGTTATGACTCCTTTTTTAGTATCTCCATTAACTTTTAGTATTCTTTCCCTGAAAATGTCCTTGCCGTAAATAAATAGCCATGATGCCTTTTTATCTATAACCACTTTATTCGCTATCTGTTGTGAGAGAATCGATAACAAATTCAAACTTGGAGAGAATTTTCCTAGTTTGTTTTCTCCAAGATACAATCCAGCATAAAAAAAATTACTTTGTAAATTTTCATGTAATTTTTTATTAATTAAGAACAATTTACCTTTTTTATTTACTACATTTTCAGAACCAAACGAATTTTTGCTTCCAAGTTTTTGCATAAAATCCTTAATTAACTTCATTGCTTTACCACTTTTTTCTTAGTTTGCAGACAAAAAATCCTTGAGTTTTACCAGGCCATATTCTCCTACATCGAGTTACAATATTGTTTAATTTTTTTCCAAATATATTAATTACACCTTTTTCTCCATAACAATCAATTTTTTCTATCTTTAAATTTAGGTTTGCTACTGCCCAATCCATATTCAGCTCGTTTTCTTCCGGTTCCAAAGAACAAGTCGAATATACAATTTCACCATGATCCTCTAAACAATTGGCACAATTTCTCAATAATTCCCTTTGTAGCTTTGCATTTTGTTTTATATCTTTTATTGTTCTTCGATTAAACCAATTTTTATCCATAGTAAAATTTCCTGAACATGGAGCATCAATAAGAATTCGATCAAATTTTAGATTCAGAACTGAACTTTGTCTGGCATCAAGTAGGTAAGCAATCGAGTTAGAAATATGACATCTTTCTAGATGATTTGACAAAGCCCTTAACCGTCTTTTATTTACATCTAACCCAACAATTAAGCCAGTATTACCCATTAAATCTGCTAATTGAACAGTTTTTCCACCCGGAGCAGCACAAGCATCTAACACTTTTCTTCCTCTTATTTTTGTAAATAAAGAAGCAGGAATTTGTGATGCAGCTCCCTGTATTGAATAAAATCCTAGCAAATATTCAGCTGTGGCTCCCACAGAAACTTTAGATTGAATTACCCAATAACCATTTTTTAGAAATGGGATTTGTTCTAATTGAACTCCAGAATTTTTTAATCTTAATAAAAGCTCTTTTGGTTCACTATTATTTCTATTTATTCTTACCGCTTGATTAGGTCGAATATTAACGAAATTCCAACCAAGTTGCTTATACCTGTTAATAAAAAAATCTCTTTTAGACATTAATTGCATTAATAGATGTTTAACAAAAAAAATCTTTTGTAAGTTATGAGGACAAAATCCTGAGAACTAATTTATTTCAACTTAATACTCAAAAATAACAATATGATGTATCAAAAATTTTTGAAGCAAATTCATTTTACTTTTTTGGACTTATTGTTTTTTGTTAAAGATTTCAAAACCATGCCATAAAGTTAATAGGTAACCCTCTTAATTTTCAGGTAGCTCGTCTCCGTAGAAGAGACTTAGAATGGTTAAATCCATTAAGAAATAAGAGATTACTATTAAGAATTAATCACGATTGGAGAATGTGTAATTATGGTTCGTTATAAACAAGCTGACGAAATTGTAAAATTAATGAACAATCCTAAAATTATCAGAAACACTAGTATTATTGCTCATGTTGATCATGGAAAAACAACTCTTGCAGACAGCCTTTTGGCAGCTGCAGGAATAATTAGTAAAAAAACTGCTGGCCAAAAACTATTTTTAGATTCATGGGAGCTTGAACAGAAACGACAAATGACAGTTTTTGCATCAAATGTTAGTTTAGCCCATACATATAATGGAGAAGATCATTTGATCAATCTTATTGACACTCCAGGACACATTGATTTTAGTGGTGCTGTAACAAGAAGTTTAAGAGCTGTTGATGGAGCATTGGTTGTTGTTGACGCAGTTGAAGGACCTATGACTCAAACAGAAACTGTGTTGATGCAAGCCCTCCGTGAACGAGTTAAACCGATATTATTCATTAATAAAGTAGATAGATTGATAAAAGAAATCAAATTGACTCCTGCAGAAATACAAGCTAAATTTGCAAAGATCATTATGAGAGTCAATAGGTTAATACAAAAATATGCGCCAGTTGAACATAAAAAAGATTGGTTAGTCAATATTGCATCAGGAAAAGTAGCTTTTGGTTCTGCTCTTCATAAATGGGGTTTGAATCTTACACACATGAAAAAGAAAGGTCTGAATTTTAAGGATATTATCGATGCTTATACGGGTGAACCAGATGACGTTGGAGTAAAGGTTGACGCCTTAAGTAAGAAAGCGCCTCTACCTGAACCAGTATTGGACATGTTCATTGAACATTTACCTAATCCTTTGCAGGCTCAAAAATATCGGCAAAGCAAAATTTGGCCAGGTGATGTTGATAGTGAAGTAGGCAAAGGAATGGCAACTGTTGATCCCAAGGCTCCATTATTAATGTGTATTTCGACAATAGAGGTTGATTCACACAGTGGAACTGTGGCAATAGGTCGCATATATAGTGGGACTGTTAAAAGAGGTAAAAAAGTTCAGCTTGTAGGTAATCATCAGAACGGTACTATTCAACAAGTTTTTATGAGCATGGTTACTGATCGTGTTATTGTGGATACTATTCCTGCTGGAAATATTGCTGCAATTTCTGGGTTGCCTTCAATTCGTGTTGGGGAGACAATTGCTGATGAAGGTATTGAGGTTAGCCCATTTGAAGGATTGAAATATGTTACAGATCCCGTTGTAACGGTTGCGGTTGAACCTGAAGACGTTAAAGATTTACCACTTTTTGACAAAGTAATGCATAAATTAACTACAGAAGATCCAAACCTGCACTTTAAAATGGACAAAGAAAGTGGCGAATTTCTGCTTAGCGGTATGGGTGAACTACACCTTGAAATTACTTCTTATCGAATGCAAGAAGAGGGCTTGAAAGTAAAACTTAGTAAACCCATAGTTATCTATCGTGAAACAATTAGTAAACCCTATGAAGGGCGTTCTGTAATGGGGAAAAGTCCTAATAAACATAGCAAACTTTGGATTACAATCGAAAAACTATCTGAAGATGTTATTGTAGCTCTTAAGGAAAAGAAAATTACCGAAATGCAAACTCGCCTTGACCGTCAAAAAATTCTAAAATCTTTAGGTTGGTCCACACATGATTCTAAAAACGTTTTGGTAATCGAAGAGAACAATATGTTAGTAAACAGAATTAAAGGAAGACAATACGTTGATGAAGTCTTAGATCATGTGAAAACTGGATTCAGAGAAGCCATTCACACTTCACCATTAACTAAAGAACCAGCTTATGGATTAAAAATCAATATTGAAGATATCACTGTTCATGAGGATCCTGTTCACAGAGGACCTGCTCAAATACTTCCAATGACTTGGCGTCCAATTTGGTGTATTATTTTATTAAGCAAACCAAAACTGTTGGAGCCTCTTTTGAGTTTTGAGTGCAAAGTACCAGCCCATTTTGTTAGTTCAGTAATTGCTCTTGTTCAGAAAAGACGTGGAAAAATATTAGATATGCCAACTGATGAAGACATGATTACAGTTAAGGCTGAACTTCCAGTTTCTGAAAGTTTTGGAATTGCTGATATACTGCGATCTTCAACTCAAGGTCGGGCATTTTGGGCGACTCAATTTAGTCGTTGGGCTCTTGTCCCTGAACAGCTGCAAACTGAAATTATTCAAAAAATCCGTGAACGAAGAGGATTATCACCTGAAACACCAAAAGCTAGTGATTTCTATGAATCCGAGTAGTTAAATTCTACTCTTTTTTTATTTCTTCTATTCTATGGAAAACCTTATTGGTAATTGCTAATTAGAAGTTGTTGAATTGCTATGTTGGTTGTTGGATTTTGTGGGAGTCCAAGAGAAAAAGCCACCGACTACGTTCTAAAGATGGCTTTAGAAGAAATGAGAAAACAGGGATTTGAAACAATTTTTTTCACTGTAAAAGGAAAAAACATTAACTTTTGTATTCATTGTGATTACTGCCTTAAGAATAAAGTATGCGTTTTTAAAGATGATATGCAAGAAGTTTATTCATTATTGAAAAAAGCTGACGGAATAATTTTCGCTACTCCAGTATACAACGGAGGTGTAAGTGCTCAGACTAAGGCTATTATGGATCGTTGTCGAGCAGCTGTGGCTGGTGAAAAAAACTTTTTTAAAAATAAAATCGGCATTGGTTTAGCTCTTGGAGGAGACCGTGTTGGAGGTCAAGAAGCAGCATTAACCCAAATTATAACTTTTTATATATTAAACGCTATTCGACCCATTAGTGGAGGTTATTTTGGTTCTAATTTGGGTGCCACCTTCTGGACAAAAGACACTTTAGAAGGTGTAAAACAGGATACAGAAGGATTTAGAAGTCTAAAAAAAACCTTGAAAAAATTCACTAATCAATTAAAAAATCTACAAGCTTAAGTTAATAAAGTGGTTAAAATGATTGATACTCAAATCAAGAAAAAGAAAAGAAAAATTGCTTGGGGAATAACAGGTGCTGGTGACAAGATTGCTGAATTTATAGAGGTTATGAAAGAACTTCAAAATGAATATCTTGATGTTATTGATATTCATGTTTTTTTATCTAAAGCTGCAGAACAAGTTTTAAAGTATTATCGGCTTGAAAAAGATTTGAAAGAAAGTTTTCGGAAAGTTCGAACAGAAATAAATTCGAATGCCCCTTTCCTTGCTGCTTGGATGCAAATTCGTAAATATGAATTATTACTTATTGCGCCTGCTACTTCAAATACTGTTGCTAAAATTGCAAACGGTATAGGTGATACAATGCTCACTAACGCTGCTATTATGAGTCTTAAAGCCTTTGTTCCTGTTCATGTTGTACCAACTGATTACAAAGAAGGAACTGTTTCCACAAAATTACCAAATGGAAAAGAGATGAAATTACGCGTTAGAAAGGAAGAAGTAAATCAGGTTAAACAATTAAGCCAAATGGACGACATGTACATACTGGAAGGTCCGCAAGAAATTCGAAAGTTATTCAAGAAACACTTTGGATAATTATTTCTAAATTAGAACACTTTGTTCTTGATGAAACTTCTTATTTCTTTTTAGAAGTATTGATATTTTCTACTATTTTTCTTCGATCTAGAAGTTAATGTTTTTATTTGAATTTGCTTTTGGAGGTATTGAAACAAATCCTTTCTTAATTGACTTTAGAATTTCTTCAATATCTAATGAAGCCCTAACTTCTGTAAAGACACTGCATATTTCTGCTGGACTATGTGCGTCGCTGCCCGCAATTCCAGGTACTTTCATGGTTTTTGCTAATTTTTTAGCTTGCCTATTTGCATCAAGACTAGATTCCCCGTTTAATACTTCCACAGCATCAAATTTGTGATCTTTTGCTATATCTCCCATTCCGTATTCTCTATATGGGTGAGCAACAATTGATAATCCACCAACAGAATGGGTAAAATCAATTATTGCTTCAATTGTCCATGGTTTCTTAGGAATTTCTGTAGTACCTAAAACTAGAATATCTCCTTGATTTGTGCTAATCTCTACTCCAGGTATTATTCGGATGTCAGGATAGGGGGCTGCTAATTTTATTATTTCATTTAATCCTTTTATTGTATCGTGGTCAGTAATCGCTACTACTTTGACGAAGTTATGCCCTACCAAATGATTTACAAGATTTTTGGGTGTGATAGTTGAATCATTAGAATATATTGTATGAATATGAAAGTCAGCATAAATCAATATTAATCGCTCAATTGTTTTTTCAGAATATTCTCTAAACAAGCTAAAATGTCTTTGTTCATTCCTGTATTCACTTCTAATTCCTTAAATTGTATTTTTTTAATTGCGCATGTGTTTTTACATGAATCCACAATTTTGTTATCCCATAAAGAATTATCGTTAAGCAATATTACGGTTTTATAATCAAAATTCTTGATATATTCAGATGTTAAAGTGGCAATGTAATCTTTAGTCTCAGAATCAAAAGGAGTAGTAACCTCATTTTGAGAAAGTGGATAAACTTCATCAAGTTCAACTGGAATTACGCCAAAAGGGGCTGCATAAAAACAAACATGAACAATTTCTGACAGATTCCCTGTTACATTTTTGATTAATCTTTTTACTTTTTTATATTTCCGTGTATTATGATATGGTTTTTTATGAGTTTGAGAGAGCAAAAGAAGAATTTCTGAATTAATAGGTGGCTGATAGTTTTTTAACAGTTGATTTCTATAATGTAAAACTTCTGGTCTCGCTAATCCAATTGAACTAAAAAAGAAAAAGCCTCTTTTTTTTACTGCTGGACTAAATTTTTCTATAAATCCAGCATGTTCTTTTATTTTTTTCATTGCACTAAATAACGCTGGATGTGCATGAGTCCTCATCTCAACAAGTTCCCATAACCGACCTTCGCGTATTGCTTGTTTTATCCGATTAATTTCAGCCATACATACAAATAAGTTATGTTCAGCAAGAAATGTTTCAATTTCTTTTTTAGATCTATCTTGGACGTCTTTCGGTGTTTCTTTTACGCAATTAGGACATGAACAAGGAAAATAATCTAGATTAGATAGTTGCCACGTACCATTTTCTGTCATGTATCTGTTTTGTCTGGCATACAAAGCGTAGGCAGCCGAATCAAAGAGATCACAACCCAATGCAACTGCTAAGGAAAACATGAAAGGGTGTCCTGCGCCAAATAGGTGCAGAGGTCTGTTTAGCGGCAAATATTTTTTTGCTGTAAGAATCATGTCTGCAAGTACATCAAACCGATAATTTTCCATGACCTCTGTTGGGCTTCCTAAAGCATGTATTTGGAACGGCATTTTTCCTATAGTTTTTGCAGATTCTGCTACTAAATCTAAATGTCTGCCTCCTTGAACGGGACCTACCCAGAGTATGTTATCTTCAGTTTTTAGTTTAAAAAAATCTTCTGCTCTACGCAATGTTTCCGCTACAGTTTCCTTTGCATGCTCTTTTGAGACTTTCCAACTAGTAGGTATATCTAGTATAGTGGCTATGTCACTGCCAATATTCTTTTGATATTCTACTATTTCCTCCTGATTTACCTCAACACCACCATAAACTAGAATCTGGTAGGCTCCAGAATCTGTCATGATAGAACCATTAAAATCTAAGAATTTATGTAACCCTGTATCTATTGGTTCTTTTTGAAAGCGTTTTTTAAGAATATATGCATTTGTGATTACTGCTTCAAAACCAAACTCTTCCTTAAGTCTTTTAGGACTAATAAGCTGAATACTAGGATTTATTACTGGAAATAGCAGAGGGGTCTCTAATGTGCTACTCTTTGTTTTTAATTTTCCAATTCTAGCAAGTAGATCTTTGTGTTTTATCTCAAAGCTCATTTTTCAATCTTATCAAACAGCTAGCAAACTAATAAAAAAATGTTAGGCTATTTTTTTAGAATTATTAGAACTTTCTTTTTTGCTTCATTTTTTAGTCATCAAATTGTTTGCTTTTTTCTGAAATATATATCAAAAGTGAAAATGGTTAAGTAGATAATAATTGAAATATGGAAGTAGCCTTTGATTAGACATCCTTATATCATTTGTTTTATCTATTACCCAATTCATCATTGAGGAGCCAGATTATGGTCTGTGCAATTGAGATATTCGAAAAACCGCAACTTAAAGATCCGATTTTGGTTGAAGGATTACCTGGAATAGGATTTGTAGCAAATATTTCTGCTCTGCATTTAATCAAAGAGTTAAATGCAAAGCTTTTTGCTAGAATTGTTTCAGCTTCTTTTCAAGATATTTCAATAACGGCTGACGCTGGTGCAGCTCGTTCACCTTTAAACGAACTTTATTACGTTAAAAGAGAAAATTGTGATCATGATCTTATAATTTGGTATGGTAATACCCAAGCGTTAACTACTTTTGGACAATATGAGCTTTGTGGGAAAGTATTAGACATTGTTAAAGATTTAGGGTGTCATTTTGTTATTTCTATTGGTGGTTTCAAGAAAAAAGAAGTAAAACAAATTCCAATTGTTTATTGTGCAGCAACAGACAAAGAAACGATAAAAACTGTTTTGGATTTAGGAACAAAACTCATGGTTGGTCACATCTTTGGTCTTGCAGGACTTCTTATTGGAATGGGAAGACTTAGGGATATAGTGGGATTTTCTCTTCTTGTTGAAACTCAAGGAATGTATCCTGACTCAAATGCTGCAAGATATGCTTTAACGGTATTAAGCAAATATTTGAATTTGACAGTTGGATTTGCAGATATAGAAAAGACAGCAGATACTACAAAAAGACTTCTTGAAGATTTTGGAATTATTAGAAAAATATCAGAAGAAAAGAAAAATGAGGAACAACAGATGCGATGGTTTATCTAAATATAAATTTATTTTACGTTGGTTAATGAACATGACTAGTATGTTTGTTACTAAAATACCCCTATTAAATGGTTACAAAACCTACTTGTAAAAAGTCCATGAAAAATGAGTAACCGCCGCGGATACTACAACAGGAAAACTTAGAAAAAGAACAACTGAAACCTTTAAAAAAACATGTTTTTTACTGGAAAAGCAAGAACTTGTCAAATATTCTTTTGAACCCGATCTGTTATCCTGTTTGTATGTCTGTTTCTTTTGAGGATTCAATCAAAGTTTCAATTTCTTGATTTCTTCCTACTCGTACTCTTGGAACTTTTACCCTGCTTTTAAAATAGACATTGAGTTTCTCAAAAAAGAGGTTCTGTTCCTTATGCTCAAGAT
>JAENXI010000049.1 GCA_016649625.1 Candidatus Bathyarchaeota archaeon | reverse complement strand
CTTTTAGGACGAGAAGATAAAAAAGAAGACTGGGAAGTTTTCGATGCTCGTTCTGGCGATAAAGTTAATGTTGGTCCAACTCCTGAACATTTATTCCAGACCGTTGAGACAAAAGAAGAAGCGATGGTTACTATCGCTAAGTTGTGTATTAGACCAAATGATACTTGGAAGGGAAGATCAATAAAACTTTCACATTATATTGATTTAAGCAAACGATTTTATGGTATTATTCCTCAAGATTTAGATAAGTTTGTGAGGACGCCTTCTGATATTCCTATGACGATGAAAGATGATATACTAAAAATTATTAATGAGAAGGGGTGGAAAGAAACAATTATTCCTGATCCGACCCTTCTTTCTAGAATGATAAGGAAAAAAAGGAGTTAGAATAAGATGTCATGTGAACCCTGGCAATGTGCAGAAGGATCTGCGACAAAGAAAGCTATGGCGATAACAAAGCCTGAGGTGGCTGCTTCTTTGATTAAGCGGGCAAATAGGCCTATTTTAGTTGTTGGTAGTGAGGCTGTTACGCGAGATTTGGGTGGGAAACTGCTTATCGAATATCTTATTGATTTTGCTAGAGCATCAAAGGTTCCTGTTGTGGCGACTGCTCATATGGTTGGTGAGTTTTTGAAGAGAGGTTTTAGGCCTGCTGGTTTTATGTCTGCTATGGATATTGGGAACCGTCTTGTTGATCCTGAATGGAAGGGAATTGATGGCAAAGGTCAGTATGATTTAGTGTTGTTTGTGGCTCTTCCTTATTATATGGAGGGTCTTATTTTGTCTGGGCTTATGCATTTTGCTCCCAAGTTGCGGACTATTACTCTTGATAACAAGTTTCATCCGCATGCTAGTTGGTCTTTTCCTAATGCGGGAGTTAAAGTGTGGGCTGAGAATCTCAAAGTCATAACTTCAAAATTTGAAGGAGGACAATAAAAATGTCAATGTTTAAAGATATACCCGTAGAAGTAGGCGTAATATACGAAGGAGAACGAATCCGAAGGAAAAATATGCAGGTCGAACTAGGCGGTCCTTCAATGAAGGAAAAGTTCGAACTCGCAAAAGTAAAACCCCTAACTGAAATTGAAGATGGAAAAATAACAATAATAGGTCCAGACATTAAAGATATGACTGAAGGAAAAGCCTATCCCTTAGGAATACTTGTAGAAGTTGCTGGTTCTACTCTTGACCAACAACTCGAAGGAGTTATAGAAAGACGAATACATGGTTATATGAATTATGTTGAAGGTTTAATGCACCTCAACCAGCGCTATGACGTCTGGATACGCATAGGCAAAAAAGCTTTCCAAAAAGGTTTGAACTCTTTCCAATATATTGGAAAAGTTCTTTATACATTATTCAAAAGTGAACTAAATATAATTGAAAAAATACAAATAACCTTCATCACTGATCCAAAAAAAGTTCTTGAACTTTACCCACAAGCTCTCCAAGACTATGAGACTAGAGATGCCCGAGCAAGAGGGCTAAAAGACGAAGAAGTAGACAAATTTTATGGTTGTATGCTATGTCAATCATTTGCTCCATCCCACGTATGCGTTATTTCCCCCCAAAGATACTCAAACTGTGGAGCAATATCCTGGTTTGATGGGCGCGCATCAGCTAGCATTGATCCAAAAGGACCCGTATTTGCCATTGAAAGAGGCGAATTAATAAACGCTGAAAAAGGTGAATATGCAGGAGTAAATGAGGTAGTAAAAAAGAAAACATTGGGTGATGTGGAACAAGTTTGGCTATATACTGCTTTTGACCACCCACACACATCATGTGGATGTTTTGAAGCTGTTGCATTCTACATACCTGAAGTTGATGGACTTGGATTAGTTAACAGAAGTTTCAAAGGAACAACAGTAAATGGTTTACCATTCTCAACACTTGCTGATTCTACTGCTGGTGGTCGACAAATCGACGGTTTCCACGGTCTTTCTATTGAATACATGCGATCCCCAAAATTCTTGGATGCAGATGGTGGATGGGACCGCATAGTCTGGCTACCTAAAGAAATCAAAGAACGTGTAAAAGATTTTATTCCAAAAGAAGTTGTTGATAAAATAGCGACTGAAGAAAACGCTCAAGATATAGATTCTCTGAAAACTTTCTTAAAAGAGAAAAATCATCCAATAGTTGCAAAATGGCAAAAAGAAATACTTGAAGTTGAGCAAGAAACCAGCATTGAATCTTCCGGAGAAGATTTATCAATGCCAGTTCTATCAGCATCAACCCTGCCAATAACTGCTGGTGGTTTCAAGATAATTCTAAAAAACGCAAAAATATACGCCAACAAAGTTATCATCAAAACCATTAAGAACGAGAAAACTAAAAAGTAGTGAAATTCATGCCCCACCATAACAAGAAAGAGGACAATTCCGGAATATCGTTAAATCCTGATATACTAGAATTGCTTGCCAAGTTTCAAGAGATAGAGATAGAAGACTTCGAATTAGAAGTTGGAGAAATGGAACTAATATTCGAACCTGGTATGGCAAGACGAATTCTTCCTAAACTATTAGGAAAGAGATCATTAACTAAACCTGTTAATATCCTAAAAACGGAATTCTTTCCTCCAATAGAATCCTATTCCGGCAAAATTGTTGAAGTTAAACTAGGAGCTACTAAAAGCGAAGGCGGAAGTCGAGGAAGATCATTTGTTGTAGGTGGCGAAACATCACCTGCTTTTTACAGTTTCGAAACCATGTTACCTCATCCACCTGTACTCACATTAGATGTTTTTGATATGAAAGTTCCATTATCCAAAGCAGTAAAAATGCATGTCAGAGAAGTCGTTGACGATCCAGCTGCATGGGCCAAACTTGCAGTTGAAAAATTTGGAGCAGACATGGTAACTATTCACCTAATCAGTATTGATCCACTGCTCAAAGATGCCACTCCAAAAGATGCTGTCAAAACAGTTGAAGAAATTGCTCAAGCCGTAGATGTGCCACTAGTCATTGGAGGGTGCGGAGACCCAATTAAGGATGCAGATGTTTTTGAAGAGATCGCAGAAACATTTGCAGGAGAGCGTTTTCTAATTAGCTCAATAACACAAGATATGGATGTAGAAAGGTGTGCAAAATTCGTAAAGAAAAATGGTCATGCTGCTTTATCTTTTACTCCTATGGACTTGAATTTAGCTCGAGAACTTAATCGAAGGATGTATGATTTTCTAGACAAGAAAGATATTGTTATGGATTTGACTACAGCAGCATTGGGGTACGGTTTAGATTATGCCTTTACAAATATGGAGAGAGCTAGACTTGCGGGTCTGATGGGTGATACTGAACTTGCTCATCCAATGTCCTCTGGAACCACAAACGCATGGGCTGCTCGTGAGGCGTGGCTAAAAATGTCTCAAGAGTGGGAACCTCGTGAACTAAGAGGTCCTCTTTGGGAATTAACTACTGCATTGACACTTTTACTAGCTGGTGTGGATCTGTTTATGATGATGCACCCTGCAGCTGTAAAAACACTAAAAGATATTGTTAAAAACCTAACGCTCGGCAAGAAAGCTGATTCTGAAAAATATCTTGATTGGATTTTAATTAAATCTTAAGAGATTGTGTATAAATGACTCGAAAAGGTAAAGCTGGAAAAAAAGAATTAAGTCCTATTGATATTTACAAACTTCTTCCTAAAACTAATTGCAAAGAATGTGGCGAAGAGAATTGCATGGCTTTTGCAACAAAAATCGTTAACCGCGAAATTCAAATTAACAAATGTCTACCCCTATTAAAGCAACAGAACTCCAAAGCATATAACCAGCTAAAAGAAATGCTAAAACCTCCAGTTAAAGAAGTTGTTATTGGTATAGGCGATAAAGCAGTGAGTCTGGGTGGAAAACTTGTAATGTATCGCCATGAGTTTACTTATTCTAATCCTACAGCGATTGCTATTGACGTAACCGATGAGATGCCAGAAGAAGAACTTATGAATCGAATAAAGAAAACTGAACAATGGCACTATGAATACATAGGCTACACACTAAAACTTGATATGATTGCAGTACGATCAACTTCAAACGATCCTGAAAAATTCAAATCAGTAGTCAAGAAAGTAGTTGAAAACACAAAATTGCCACTAATTCTATGCTCTCTTAACTCTAATGTTATAGAAGCTGGTTTAATGGCTGCGCCAAAAAATAGGTCACTAATATACTCGGCAACAGAAGAAAACTGGAAATCGATGGCTGAATTATCATTAAAGTATAACTGTCCCCTTGTAGTTTCTGCTCCAAACGATTTAAACATGCTAATCTCTCTAACTAAAACACTTCTAGCTTATGGCGTTGAGGATTTAGTTCTTGATCCTGGAACTTTTACTAATGAAGGACTATCAGACACTCTGAACAACTTTACTATGCTTCGCAGAGCAGCTACTAAAAATGGTGAAGAACTTGCTGGTTTTCCACTAATGGGAATTCCAATGGTTGCTTGGAACGAAAAAGGATCAACAGCTGATGAACTGATAAAATGGCGCGAGGCATACCTAGCTTCCATTTTAATCGTTCGTTTTGCTGATATCATAGTAATACACGGCACTGACGGTTGGTCTCTTCTTCCAACAACAGTATTAAGGCAAAACATATACACTGATCCGCGCAAACCAGTAGCAGTTGACTCAGGTTTGAAGGTTTTTGGAACACCGGATGAAAATTCACCTGTATTCTTTACAACAAATTTTGCTTTAACTTACTATACGGTTGCCTCAGATATCGAAAATTCCAAGCTTAATGCTTACCTAATTGTAGTTGATACCGAAGGCTCAGCTGTAGACAGTGGAGTCGCGGGAAGAAAACTAACTGCTGAAACCGTTGCAGAAGCATTAAAAGAATCAGGCGTCGAAACGAAGGTTGCACATAAAATACTCATCATTCCTGGCAAAGCATCAAGGATAAGTGGTGAAATCGAAGAACTCAGTGGTTGGAAAGTTCAAGTTGGACCGCGCGATTCTTCAGAAATTCCAAAATATCTTCAAGAAAAATGGCAACCTTAACACTTGCCCATTTTTAATAACATTTACTATTTTTTTCTTTAATTAGAACTAACTCTTTTTAATAATTACAAAATCATGAGCTACTGTTAAAGTAGCTTCAGTTTAAACTACTATCCTTTTTTTACTAAACAATATATTGATTCTCTCTAATCCGAACCTCAAAAGTGATCGGGTCTTCTGTTTTCAATAACCATTCTGAAAGTACTTCACATCTATTTGGTTTACAACTAAACTCCTTTCTCTGTTTTTTCCACAAACTGCAAGTAGTGCATGGAATTTCTTTATCATTAACCATTAATCATCATTGTTACCTCTAATTAAATTTGATTTATTATTTATGAAATACAAGTAATATCTTCTAATAATAACTACAGATCTTCTCTTTTGGATAGATTAAACTGATTATGTTTACACTATCATCACGAATATTTATCATAAAGAGTAGAATAGTTGACTAAGTGAGAAGGTGTTTATTTGTCATCTCGAATAGATTGGTTAGAACTTTTGAATATCTGCAAAGAAACAATTAAACGCAATATCCTTCCATGTCTTGAAACTTTATCTGAACCTCAACCTGATTTGGGTAAAGGTGCTGGAGGTGATTCTATAAAGCTGGTGGATTTAGCTGCAGAGAAAGCTATAGTTGAGACACTTCAAAAACATGATCTATCTTTTACATTGATTAGTGAAGAATCAGGCATAAAAAAATTTTATAATAATTCTCCACACTTTTACATAACCATCGATCCAATAGATGGAACTACAAATCTGATACATGGAATACCTTTCTACTGTTCATCTATTGCTATCTCCAAAAAACCGATCCTATCAGATGTTAGTGTTGGTATGGTCATTGATTTTTTTCATGATCTGACTTATTTTGCCCAAAAAGACATGGGAGCCTATTGTAATGGGAAAAAAATCTTTACTTCCCACTGTGAATCTTTAAAGGATGCAATCGTGGGTTTAGATATAAATACGGAAAAAATCGGAACTTTTATTCCAAGAATTTCAAATTTGATCAAAAAAATTCATCATATTCGTCATTTTGGTGCTAATGCCTTAGAACTTTGTTACGTGGCTGATGGCAAAACAGACGCTTTTGTAGATATACGTGGAAAACTTAGAACAACTGACATGGCTGCTGGTTATCTTATAGTTAAAGAGTCAGGTGGATTTATAACCGATATTGAGAATTCCCCATTGGAAACAAAATTAGATCCAAAAACAAAAGTTAACTTTATTGCCTCTGGAAATATTGAAATTCACAAGAAAATTCTAAACTTAGTAAAAAACCACTGATTATCTTGTTTAACAACATACTACTTACTACTTGGATATTGCAAGTTCCAAATCTTAATCTTATGGAACAAAAAATTTATAGAAAGCACTACTCATTTTTCTATAGTGAAAGATTATGTCATCAGACGATAAAGATTACCCAGATTGGTTTACAAAACGTCGTAAACGTGTTTCTCGCGATCCTTTTTTTGGCGATATCGATCGCATGTTTCATGAAATGGAAAAAATGATGGAAGAACAATTTAAAAATTTCACCCAAAAAATTCCCAAGGATTATGTTAAAGAACGCAAACTTCAAGATGGTAGTACTGTAAAAGAACGGGGTCCTTTTGTATATGGTTATAGCATGAAAATTGGTCCTGATGGTAAACCTGAGATTCGACAGTTTGGAAATATCAAAAAAAGTTTAAAAGGTCCTGAAATAAAAAAAGAGCGTGAACCACTTGTTGATGTTGTGGAAACTGATGGTGAGGTTCATGTTGTTGTTGAGTTGCCCGGAGTGGAAAAGAGTGATATTAAACTCCACGGAACCGAAGATAGTATTACAATATCTGTTAATACAGCCCGGTCCAAATATTATAAAG
>JAENXI010000048.1 GCA_016649625.1 Candidatus Bathyarchaeota archaeon | reverse complement strand
CACCTCTAGGTGCTTCTACCCTATTTACCGCTTCGCCAGCAGAAACAACTCTGGGCACTTTGATTCTGTAAGGTCCTTTTGGCAAATTGTCTACAGCATAATCAATAATATTTATGCTTTCAATAAGTTCCTCTAATCGCACCATTAGCCTAGAATATGCATCCCCGTCATTCCTAGTTACGAGTTTAAACGGTATTTCACCATAAGCCTCATACGGGTCATCTTTACGAACATCTATAGAAACACCAGATGCTCGAGCTACAGGACCAACAACACATAGTTTTATCGCGTCTTGTGTTGATAAAACACCAACATTCTTGGTTCGTAACTTTATAGAAGGCTCATTTTCAAATAGATCCTTATAAAAAAACATTCGTTCCCGAAGATAAGCCATTTGTTTTTTAATTATGGGAATATGAGTTTCTTTTAGATCCCGTCTAACACCACCAATTGTTAATGACGAAGCAATAACACGATTCCCTGTTAACAACTCTGTTAAATCCATTACTGGCTCACGATCACGCCATAAATACTGGAATAAAGTTTCATACCCAATTTCAAGACCAGCATGACCAAGCAATAACAGATGACTATGTAACCTATTAAGTTCAAGAATTACAGTACGAATATATTTACCTCTATCTGGAACTTGAGTTCCCAATATTTTTTCTACAGACTCTACAAAAGCGGAAGCATGACACGAATTACAAATTCCGCAAATACGCTCTACAAGATAAACGTCCTGTAAGTAAGTCTTCTTTTCAGCAGCTTTTTCAACGCCTCTATGAACATAACCGATTCTAGGTTCAACATACTTAACAATTTCGCCATCAACCTTTAGAGAAAATTTTTCAGGCTCTAGAAGAGCTGGATGTTGTGGACCTACAATAATATTAACCAGTGAATCATCTTGCGACTGAGACCCGTCTATTTTATAAGAAAAAGTATCACGGCTTTTTGAAATATCTTCAAGGTTAGCGTCTTTTCTCAGAGGATATAGATTGTCAGGCCAATTGTCTGGAAGAACTAATCTTTTCAAGTTGGGATGATCTTTGAAAATTACTCCAAATAGGTCTGCAGCTTCTCTTTCATGAAAATTTGCACCTGGAATAATATTGGTTATGCTTGAAATGAGTGGTTTTTCTTTTGGAACTTCTGTCTTGATCGTAACAATTCCTTCACTTGTACGCAAGTGATACAATAAACCAATAGTTTTATCAAGATCAATCGCAGTAATCGCAGATAAGCCTAAAGTACTGTCATTTTTTACTAATCTTGCAACAACATCTTTGATTGATTTTGCGTTAATTACAATTGTTGCTTTACCCAGAAAGAATTTTTTTATCTGAGCATTATCACCCAACAATTCTTGAATATTAGATAATATTTCATTTAATGCCAACATAGTTCTTACACCTCTTTTAAGGAGTTCAACAATTTTACTACACCATCAATTATTGCTTCGGGTTTGGGAGGACATCCAGGGACATAAATATTCACAGGTATAATATTCTCAACGCCCCCTACTACAGAGTAGTTACCTTTAAACACGCCTCCTGAACAAGCACAAGCACCAATAGCAACAACAAACTTTGGCTCGGGCATTTGATCATAAATACGCTTTAATCGTTCTGCACATTGAGCAGTAACAACGCCTGTAGTTAGCAAGACATCAGCATGTCTTGGTGAGGGCGCTAGTTTTATGCCAAATCGTTCCACATCATATCTAGGTGTTAGAAGGGCAATTACCTCAATATCGCATCCATTACATGCACCAGAATTAAAATGGATGACCCAAGGGGATTTAGTTCTAGCCCAAGTTGTTATGCTACGCATTAGTATCTCTTCCTCCTTCGAGCAGGATTAATCCTGAAGCAAGCATTAAAAACAGATAGAGAATCATTAAAATGGCATTGTTTCCAATTGAAGAAATTGATGCAAAAGATAGTAATAGTACTGAAGAATCAAAAATAACGAAATATATGAGAAACTTGTATAATGATACATTAACCTTTAATCCGTGAAATGACGCATTTTCTCCACAGGCATAAGAAGATCTTTCGCTATCACTTTGTAAGGGTTTAGGTGCCACTCGTCTACCTATCAAGTAAATTGATGAACTGGTTATCAAGATTAAGAGAAAAGCAATTACTGACTCTACTATCGTTCATATTCGCCTCTATTCCATATTATTAATTAGGCATATTTATAGAAAAGGAAAAAGTAAGGTTTGCCTTTATAGGTCTTTTGGATATTAATTCTGTTTTTTTAAAGGAGTGAATATAAGAAACAGATTTTTTTTCAGCCATAATTTTAAAATCTAATTTGGAAACACTAAAGCAATTAATCTAAAAAATGAACAATAGATATTTCTGCAAAAAAGTTCAAATTGATAATTTAGAATTGTTTTGTTAGAGTATGCATCAGATCCATTTTAGTCACAATACCCAATATCGTCTCAGGATTAGTTCTATCAATAACAAGAACTCTACCTATATTGTGGGAACTCATTTTTTTAAAAGCCACTAATGCAGTTTCATCAGCGTAAACTGTAACAAGCTTTCGTATGGCTATTTTATTGACAGAAGTCTTAACTCTCAAATGTTTTTCAACTTTTGCAGCTTCCTCAAGAGTTACCCAACCTATAGGAACATTTTTCTTGTCAACTAAAGGGTAAGCTATGTGTCTGAATTTAGGCACTAAAGCCAAAAATTGGCTCACTGAAATATCTTGTGAGACTGTTTTCACGGATCTAGTCATTATTTCATCAATTCTGCTGTTAGATAAAACAGAAGATTCTCTAAGTAACAAAACTGGATGGAGCCCAGAAGTTCGCTCCATTTCTTTAGCTTTCTTAAGAGCATTGGTTCGTTTTTCCATAGCAGCCACCATTAATCGTTCGAAGACTTTGGGTTCTTCTTCAATAACCCAAGTGTTTACGATCCCTTTTTCGACAGCTTCATAAAAGAAGTCTTCACCAGTTTTAGTTCTAATTATTACTGTAGACCACCCTTCCAAAGGATACCCACTCCCGATTGATATATCGGCTAATTCTGCAGTAAAATCTGTACAGACACGACAACTAGGCAAGATATGATCGTCGATTTCTGGTAAAGGGATTTCAGTTTCACCATCACGAGTCTGTATTACAAATTTTGAAGAAAGCCGCATACGCAAAATATCTGAAGGCAATATGTTGTACCTTTTCGTGATATATGTTAACATGGAGTTTAACGAAAATGTTCCAAAACAGAAAAGACCAAAAATGATCTTTAAATTACTGCTAATTTTATGTTGCCAAGCTTCCAATTTTCTTACAGCAAGCACATGGCAAGGTACTCCAACAAAAGCAATATTTTTTTGCCCATAGCCATAGACGGCACTTCCATAAGCTGTGGCTACTGAGGAAGGAAAAAACTTGCTTCCTATTGCAGAAAGAATATCATCGGGTACGATAGCAACCTTGGGGACTGGTTTACTAGGGTTTTGGGATTCAGCTTGAGTGACAATAGCACTATCAAAAAATCCGCTTTCCATACCATACTTTAAAAGAGAAGTTACAACAGCGCCACCCAGACTTTGAGCTCTTAGTTGGGAATCACCGGCTTGAGCAAGCACGATTTTTCGGTAGTAACCAACTGCTTCGTTTTTAACCGGAGCATCTGCCACAAAACTCAAACTCCTAAGCAAGAGCGCTTCAGAATGAGGACATATTTCATAACAAATCGGGCATAAATCTAATCCTTTTGAACAATCAGTGAGACGTTCAACTTTTTCAGTTTTTAAATGCAGCGCACCTAATGGACAAGCAATTTCGCATGCGCCACATAATGTACAAAACCCTGGATCGATTATTTTATTTTTTAAGAAGGTATATGCTATAAGAGATTCAGTTTCAGATACCAAAATGGCCCTCAATAAATTGTTAAAAAACTACCTTAAAAGGTTAGTTATTAAACAAGCACTCTCACATTAAACCAGATTCTAATTATAAAAAAAAGATGGATAGGAGGAATGTTTCAAGATTTTTTGGAAATTGTTCTCTTGTTTTACAAAATTAGTTTGATATGTACATCCAATTATCTTATCAACAGTACTGATCTGCGTGCATGCATACTCACATCTGCACTAACACTACCAAGCAAAAATCTCTTAATGCTACTTATCCCTCTACTCCCCATCACGACTAAATCAAAATCTCCAAGCCAAGCCATTTTCAAAATTATTTCTGAGGGAGTACCAGTCTTCATCTTCTTTACAAAAGTTACGCCATTCAGCCTACTTTCAGCTTCCAGCAGGATTTCTTCACCAACCCTCTTGGCAACATCTGGTTTCAGTTTAAATATCCCTGCCTCTTCTACATGCAACAAAGTGATTCGAGCTTTAAAGCGCTTTGCTAACGCAACTGCATAGTCTACGGCCTTAATTGCTTGCTTTGACCCATCAACAGCCACGAGCAAGTGACGAATATTCATCTTACCTTTGGTTATTAAAACCGGACATGATGAATACCTTGAGACTTTTTCTGTAACGCTTCCCAATTCATACCGTTTACTCTGCGTCTTTGCTCGATTTCCAATGATTACGAGAGAACAAGGCTCTTTACTTGACATTTGCAGAATAGTTTCAGCCGGATCTTCAGATTTAACAAGTTCAGATTCAACTGATATTCCTTCGTGAATAAAAAAACCTTCGGCTTGTCTGAGGATCTTTTTTCCGGCTTCCAAATACACTCTATCTAACTCGGTTAATACCAGAGGAGGCAAATTATGATGAGCTTTGAACTCTGGGTGCATAAAATCATGCGAAACCACATGCACTGCTTTAACTCTAGAGTCAAAATTCTTTGCAATCAAAACAGCCAATTGTTTAGCATAAAGACATGAAGTTGAACTATCTACAGGAACTAAAATATTCTTAAAACAATCTTCTGCCGACATTGTTTAATAGTAAGGGATAAAACTCTTTTAAACTTTGATCTTTTTTATTCATTATGGATTTAGAAGAAAAAGTGATGATAATAAGATTAGGAACTAATTGGGCTATCACCTTCAATAAAACAGATTTGTATATGAGTCGTAATAATCATTTAATCATAAGAAGTGCATCAAAGAGAGAATGGAAAAATAAGTTCTCTTAAATTTCTCAGATATTATTTATAATATTGGAAGTGTAGTAGATGTGGGGGATATTTGATTGCCTATCAGAATAAAAGTTGGAGATTTAGCACCAAATTTCAATTTACCAGATATAGAGTGCAAACTCCGAAGTTTATCAGAATTCTTACCAGGTACAGAGTGTAAACTCCAAAATTTATCAGAGTTCTTAAACAAAAACGTTGTAATTGCTTTTTTTATAAGTGCTTTTACAGCTACTTGCACAAAAGAAATGTGCGCTTTTCGAGATTCAGTGGCTCGTTTAATAGGTTTAAAAGCTCAAGTGATAGGAATTAGTACAAATGATCCTGCTGTTAATCAGGCTTTTGCTGAAAAGAACAAATTGCCGTTTCCGATATTAAGTGATTACAAAGGACAAGTTATTAAGAAATATGGAGTTGAGAAAACTAATTTTAGGGAACTTGAAGGCTACTCTGTCGCTAAGCGTTCAATTTTCATAGTTGACAAAAAAGGCATAATACGATACACATGGATAACAGACGACCCAAAAGTTGAACCAGACTATGACCAAATAGAAAAGACTTTAGCAACAATCACATAGCACAATTAATAGCCAGTACAATTACGTCATACTGACCTCCAGTTATCTAAAACTGAATATTCATAAAAAACAGTTATACAAAAATTTTTAAGAGAAAACACTTTCTCGCTCTCGAATTAACAAAGGAAGCGCATTTATTTGTTCATTCTAATAACAGCCACCACTTTCAAATAACTATTCTTTTAAATAAGTATCAACATAAAGTAAATTTGGCTAACTTTATGCAGAGTTATACCTTTAAAAAGAAAACTATTCGTGAAGATAAAATCGGTTCTATTGAACAACTGGAAAAAATCGAACAAACAGCAGATTGGCTCTGGATTGATTTTGAAGATCCTTCCAAAAAAGATTTTGAATTATTATCAAAAATTTTAAAGGAAGATCCAAATATTATTGATTGTATAAAAAAACTTAAGCCACTACAAGAATGTAAAATACACCACATTTACCATATGATTAGTGCATCTATTGTTAATAGTCCAGAGAATTTTCAGGTCCAACAAATATTCATTATTTTAAAAGAAACCCAACTATTGACAGTGAGGACTCATTTATCTTCGAGACTTTTTGAAAATCTTATTCAAAAGTTAAAAGATGAAAAAGCTTTGCCCAAAGTATACAATCCCGCTTATATTGTGACGGAAATACTAGTTGAAATAGCAAATCAAAATTTGGAAATTCTTTTGAGTTTAAGAGAAAATATTGAAAAAATAGAAGAAGAAGTCGTTTTAAGACCATCAAACAAAAAAATTGTAAATGAAGTCTTTATGCTGAAAAGAGAATTAAATAAATTTTATAGACTTTTAAGCTATCATGAGAGAGTAATTGATAAACTTAAAGATGGAAGAATATCAACAATTTCTCCAAATAAAAGAGATATTGTAGTCTTGGAAGAAACAAAGGATAGAATTTCGCAAGAACTTGTATTTCTCCAATCATATGACAACTCCCTGGATGGTATTCTTAGACTTCAAGATCTAGGCATGATTCATAGAGTTGAAAGTAGACTAATCAATTTAACTTGGGTTATAGTGGTTATGGAAATAATACTTCTGCTTTTAGAATTTGGAGTAATAGATTTATTAATGGGCAACTAATCAACCAAAAATTCGCCATATAAATGATGAAATCCATTTTAAAAAAAGATAAAGCACTTAACACAATACACAAACATAATATTGACTAGAAGTGGTTAA
>JAENXI010000047.1:5254-6930 GCA_016649625.1 Candidatus Bathyarchaeota archaeon | reverse complement strand
TTACATCATATTGTGGTACCTCTTCTTAATACCGACTTATGGAGCAAATGGAGTAGCATATATGCCCGGACTTTTTGCAGCTCCTGGTGGATTACCTGTAATTTATTGGTATATGATTTGCTCATTCTTTTTTGGTACACTTGCATCTCGCATAATTGGTGTTACTCCAATAACCTAAAATTGAAAATGTGGCTAATATTATGAGCAATAAAGTGCAAAAAGAGATAGTTTCAGAAAAAAAAATTGTTGTTTGCATATCTGGAATGGCGGGAACTGGAAAAAGTACATTATCAAAAAAAATTGCAGAAAAATATAACCTAACATATTATTCTGGAGGCGATGCTCTAAAAGCTCTAGCAGCAGAAGAAGGTTATGATTCAAACTCGCCTGGATGGTGGGAAAGTCCAGAAGGTCTTGGCTTTCTAGAAACAAGAGAAAAAAATTTGAAATATGATAAATTAGTGGATAATAAACTTCTAGAATTTGCACAACAGGGTAATGTTCTTTTAGACAGTTGGACAGTACCTTGGTTAATTAATTATGGTTTTAAAATATGGTTATTAGCTTCTATTGATAAGAGAGCTGAGCGAATTGCCCAAAGAGATAACATGGTCAAATCAATAGCTCTAAAGGTTTTAAAAGAAAAGGAAGCTAGAACAAAAAATATTTACAAAATACTATACGGATTCAACTTAGGCGAAGATTTTACACCATTTAATTTAGTCTTGGATACCGAAAAATTGAATGCAAAAGAGGTTTTTGATATTTTGTGTAAAGTAATGGAAACTATTATCCTTGTAGACAAATATCCATCCAATTGATTCTTTATTCTATTTTTTTTAAAAAAAAATTGTAAATTATTCTGGATAAATTATTCAATTAAATTTAATTTTCTGCTTACGAAAATATTATTGCTATTTTGAGAGAAACAGTTTTGCGTTTTTCCAATGATCTTTAGCAATTAACAAGTTTCCATAGGGGCTCCCATGGAGAGAGTAAGCAATATAACATAAATAATTACATTGTGTGCATGTATTATACGTTTTTCGAAGTGAACTGAATTTTTTGCTGTTCCACATTTTAGGTAAATCAAATATGGTGGTTGCGAAATTTTGATTATGACACCCCGCAATTCTACCTGAATGATCTATAACTAAAAAATTCTTTAGCGCTTGACAATTCCATACTCTTTGTTCTTCAGAAAAAAGACTTCTTAGGGCTTTTAATACTTTATCAGTTATTAGGATTTTATTATTATTCTTTCTCATTTCAATTAATGCATTACAGAGCTTTACCATTGCTTGTTTATTTTTAATAACGAATTCGTCATTGGATTTGCCGATTCTGAAAAGTTGATTTACATCAGTACTTTGATCATAGGAATACAGACAATACCAAACTGGTATTCCTTTGTTAGTGAAGTATTTAGTGATATCAATAATCTCGTAGAGGTTAAATTGAGAAATTGTTGGAGTAACACATACATTTATTTTCTCTTTTTTTAAGGTCTCTACGGTATTCATGGCTCTTTTCCAAGCACCAGGAACATCTTTAATATAATCATGTTTTGCTTCATCCAAGCTATCAATAGAAATCGCTACAAAATCCACATTACGCAGAGCTTCAATTTTTTTTACAGCCATACTTCCATTATCATAAACTGTTGTTATGAATTG
>JAENXI010000047.1:0-5158 GCA_016649625.1 Candidatus Bathyarchaeota archaeon | reverse complement strand
CGCTACAAAATCCACATTACGCAGAGCTTCAATTTTTTTTACAGCCATACTTCCATTATCATAAACTGTTGTTATGAATCGCTCTGATGAATATTCAATTATTTCTTTTGCATCATCCCTTAAAAGAGGGTTTCCTCCGGATAAAACAATATCCACAATACCCATTTTTTTGAGAATAGTTAATCCTCTTTTTATTTCTTGAGTTGAAAGCTCTTTTGGGTCCTGTTCTTTCCATACATTGCATCCTCTGCATCTGTAGTTACATTTTCTAGTAATCAACCATTGAGCGTGGTGTGGTCTATTCGGAGTAAGTGCATTTATTGCAATTCTTGAAGCTCTTCGAAGTTTCAAATTCAAGTATGTGGCACCATGATTTATCTTGACTGTTTTAATAGACCTATTTGAACATTTATATAAGTAGTCAGAGAAAAAACCTTATCCTCAGATATGCTAAATTTGATATCTTTTATCTATTTTGATTTATCTTTCATTGAATGTTTGTTGGCAAAACAAATTTTTCAATCTCTATACTAAGATGGTTCTTCCTTGTGAAAAATTATCGTTGGAGATAACTAATCTTAATTAATAGAAAAACATTAAATGAATAATATGCTTATAGACGTTATAGTGCTAACAAAAAATAGCGAGTTACACTTGGAGAAATGTCTGAAAGCAATTTATGAAAATATCCCGATTAATAATTTGGTGGTAGTTGATGGCTATTCAACTGATAGAACAATGAATATAGTCTTACAATTTAAAAAAAAATTTGACAATGTTTTGATCATAAAAGATGATGGTACTCGAGCTACTTCTAGACAAAAAGGTCTAAAACAAGTAAAAACTGATTGGTTCATGTTTGTGGATAGTGATGTTGTTCTTTGCAATGATTGGTATAAAAAAGCTGAACCATTCATGGAAAAAAATGTAGGTCTTGTTTGGGGAATAGAAGTGTGGTCTACTATTCATAATAAAAAAACACTTAAAGCATTTCTTTTAGTGACAAGAAAAATATTTCAAATTCGAGGTGGAACACACGACACTCTAATTCGAACTAAATTAATCCAAGATATTGTTATTCCACAGAAACTTCATGTTTTCGAAGATACTTACATCAAAGATTGGATAAACAAGAAAGGTTATTTATCAATTTCATGTTATAGTCCATTTTGTATTCATTATCGTCCTCAAAAAGTTTGGACCTTCAAAGGTAGCTTAGCAATTATTGCAGAATCCCTTACACTTGGAAGATTTTCTCTAATAACAAAATTATCGCTGGCATACGGGTTTTATACAATCTACTCTATATACCAGCTATTAGCTCGCAAAAAAATGTAAATGACTACACTTCATCAGTTTTTTCCATTAATAATTCTGTTTTACACTTGAAAGACTAAATACCTTCTTATTTTCCCATAACTCTATATATCAAATCTTAATCAAAAACAAAACCAGCTAGTTTGAGGTACTTAAATGCGGACTATCGATGTTGTAATGATAACGAAAAATAGCGAATTTATGCTTAAGCGGTGTATAGAATCTATCTATGCTAATTTACCTGTTGAAAACTTGATAATAATTGATGCTTTTTCAACTGATCAAACTTTGAGTATCATAAATAACCTAAACAAGAAATACAAAACCATCACAGTTTTTAGTTTAAAAGGATCAAGAGCTTTAGCCCGAGAAACTGGCATCCATCAAGTAACCACGAAGTGGTTTATGTTTGTTGATAGTGATATTATCTTAAGCAAAAACTGGTTTAAAACAGCTGAAAAACAATTAAAAGATGATATAGGAGCTGTGTGGGGGGTTAACATTGATGTTGTCCCTGGAATTAAAGATAAATGGTTCATACGATTACAGAGTTTTGTTGCTAATTACTGTTTTAGCATTCGTGGTGGTACTCATGATACCTTAATTCGTCTTGAAGCAGTTAAGGATATAAAAATACCTGATTATTTACACGCTTATGAAGATGCATTCATAATAAATTGGATAAAGAAAAAGGGCTATCAAACAATAATTGGCAAAGAACTTTATTGTTTACATTATAAACCTTCTGAAAATTGGAATAGAAAGAAGGGACTTTCCCACGCTATTGATGAGGTACGCTGTGGTTTAGTGTATTCTCATGCATACAAATTTGCGCTATTTTATCCATTTTTTATGTTTTTCTGGTTTCTTCAGTTTACCCTTCAAATTAGCAAAAACATATTATGATCTAAGCGCTTTCCAGAGATGATCAGATTTAGGTCTCAACAAAACTCTTTCTTTACTATTTTCCAATACAATATTCCTTTGATCAGGATTTTGCAAAAATTTGCCTATAACTTTTGCTCGAATTCCTTTAATTTCTAATTTTTCTATAATTTCATTCGTATATTTGGGACTTGCTGAAATCAATAAAGCCCCTGAACTTATCAGCTGCAAAGGATCAATTCGAAAATATTTACATATTATGGAAGTTTCAGTTCTAATCGGAATTTTATTTTTAAATATTTTTACTCCTAATTTTGATGCATCTGCAATTTCAAGAATCCCACCAATGATTCCCCCTTCTGTGGGATCATGCATAGCGTGCACTCCTCCAGTTTTATAAGCTGTTAAAGCATCATTTACGATGCTTATCTCTTTATAGAAGTTCTTTGCATTTTGAATCGTATTTGAACTGATTTCTTTTCTTAATATTTTTTCTTTATCAGTTGCAAGAATTGCTGTACCTTCAATTCCCGCACTTTTAGTCAGGATGATACTATCGCCTGGTTTTGCTCCTCCTGCAGTTACATATTTTTTCCTATCTGCGAAACCTAGTACACATCCCACGACTATTGGACTAGTAAGACCTATTGTTGACTCACAATGTCCTCCTACTACTGCTATTCCAACTTCTTGTGCAGCATTATGTATTTGGAAACTTATCTTCTCAATTAGTTTGCTGTCTGCATTTTCTGGAAGTAACAAGCAAGAAAACATAAAAGCTGGTTCAACTCCAAAAGTAGCTACATCATTAGCGTTGATATTAACAGCAAGCCATCCAATCTTTTCAAGAGCTCCAGTTACAGGATCCATTGAGACAATAAGGGTTTTGTCTCCTAGATCTAAAACTGCACCATCGATACCAGCCTTTGGTCCGACAACTACCTCTTTGCGTTCGATACCTAAATTTTTAAAAACAACTTTATTAAGTAATTCGATTGGGATTTTTCCTGGAGGTAATTTCATTTTTTTTTAAACCTCATAAAAGCCATTTCTCTATCTTCTTTTTTAAGGATTAGAAAATTGACCTTAATAGTTTTTCCGAGACTTTTAAGGTTATTTAACAACCTTGTTTTTAATTTAATTCATATTTTCTTGGATGTTAAAAAGCCATTTTGAATTTACAATTTATTACTTTAGATTTGGTTTGCAATATTTTTTAGAACAAAAGTTGATATACATTTGAGTGTTCATCAAAAGGTAGTGTTGAGGTAACTTGGGGTGGATGAATCAGAGAAACTTAACTTTGCTTTAGAATTTTATAGTAGACAAAAAGCAATGAAAGAATTCAGCTCAAAAGAGCAAAAAATGTTATTCAACTCAAAGGTGGCTGTTGTTGGTGTTGGAGGTTTGGGAACGGTTTCATCAATTTACTTGGCACTTGCTGGTGTGGGAAAACTTAGATTAATTGATCAAGATACAGTTGAATTAAAAAACCTCCATAGACAAATTCTTTACAAAACATCTGATTTGCATTATCCAAAAGCTGAGATCGCCTCAAATCAACTTGAAAAAATGAATCCCCTTTTGCAAGCCGAAGCTGTATCAGAGAATATTAATTCAAATAATGTTGAAGAACTTTTAGCCGGTGTAGACTGTGTAGTTGATGGTTTAGATAACATGTCAACGAGATATTTGATTAATCAAACATGTGTAAAGATGAAAATTCCTTATGTTTTTGGTGCAGCAATTGGTTTAGAAGGAAATCTCTCAGTTTTTGCTCCTCCTGACACTGGATGCTTAAAATGTCTTTTACCTACAGTATCCGATGAAGAACTAATGACTTGTGAAACTCGTGGAGTTGTTGGCGCTACACCAGGGATAATAGGTTCTATGCAAGCCGTAGAAACCATAAAGATTCTCACTGGAATAGGTACTCCTCTAAAAGGAAAACTCATGATTTGTGATTTTAGTGATATGTATTTTACAACAATAGATATATCAAAAAACAATGCTTGTCCTGTTTGTCAATCAATTGAAGATAAAAAGATACCTGCAGAAAAACTTGTTTGGCTTTGCGGAAGAGAAACTGCTAACATTAATCCCAAAACTCCTTTTAATTTAAATTTGAATGAATTGACAAAACTTGTGCAAAAGGAGTTTAACTTGAAGTTAAAATCGCATCTAGCAATAATTTTCAATTATAAGAACCTAGAAGTGAGTTTATTTAAAGGAGGTAGAATGTTAATCAAGAATGTTGATAGTGAAAAGACCGCTTTGAGCGCTTACCGAACGATCCTAAAAAAATTGAAAATCGGGCCTAACAAAAAATAATTGTGAATATTTGGCAGTAGTTCTCTTTTTGGTGCTCCGGCCGGGATTCGAACCCGGGCCCACGGCGTGAGAGGCCGTAATACTTGACCGGACTATACTACCGGAGCTCTGGACTATACTACTTTGGTTTCTTGTAGATTGCTACTTCGTGTTTTTCGCTGTAACGCACATACTCAAATCCAGCTTCTATTAATTTGTTTTCCTCATCCAAGCTCTTAGCGTGTGCAACGTGATATTCTTCATCTTTAAAGTCTACTAGTTGAGTGTAGATTATTGTGTTTTTTATGTTCTTGTGACCCCTCTTTAAATCCAGAAACATCCAAGAAAGGGACATGAGTTTTGCTAGTATTTCCAGGTTCTGGATAGTTACTTATGAAATTGGGCTCATCTTGATTTTCAACTGCTTTGTTATTATAATTAATCGATTTTCTTCATTGTGACTGTCATTACTACAAAAGGTTTCCATCTCCTTCTGGTGGATCATATATGTTTACATATTGAAGAATTCCATCGACTAGTGTTTTTAGATCTGGATTAAGACTTTTATTATTAGAAATATATATTTCACCATTTACATGAAAGAGCATTTGAATCAAATGATGTAAGAAAGCTATTTCTAAAGGAC
>JAENXI010000046.1 GCA_016649625.1 Candidatus Bathyarchaeota archaeon | reverse complement strand
ATTGGTTCCATCAATATTGACCATTCAGTCGCTTCACTAACATCAAAATCAACAACTATGCCACCAACTGTTGCAGCCATTTTTTGAGCTTCAACTTTATCCACCTGTTTTAATGCCCCTACACACTTTGCCATATCTTCCTGGTGTAAATTCTCAATAGCTAAACATCGTTCGCCAATTCCAAGTTGTTTTAGAGTTAGAACTTCAGATAAGGATATCTTCATAAAAACACATCAAGTATAAACTTGATTTTGCATCTATAAAAAAGTTTATTGATTAAGATAAACCGTAAATTTAGGCTAACAGTATCAGCTATCATTCTAGAGATGTAATATAGGTCTGCAAAAAGATAAAATATTTTTAATTCTTATTTGTTCAAGTGCTTATTTTATTGATAAGATCTAAGACTTCTTTAGAGTGTTTTTTTATGTTAACTTTTGGAAATATCCAAGCAATTTTGCCTTTCTTGTCGATTATAAAGGTCACACGTTTTGTCAACATACTCCCAAACCCTAGTACACCATATTGTTTAGCAACCTCTTTTTGATTATCACTTAACAAAGAAAAAGGTAGATTATGTTTTTCAGAAAATTTTTTGTGAGATTCTTGTGAATCCAAACTAATACCAATAACCTCAACTCCTTTTTCTTCATAGATGTGGTAATCATCACGAAAGCTGCAAGCCTCCTTAGTACATCCTGAAGTAAAGTCCTTTGGATAAAAATATAGAACAACAATTTTGCTTCCTACAAAATTTTTTAAACTAACGGGAAAACCACGTTCATCTGTGAGTGTGAATTCTGGAGCTTTGTCTCCTACTTTTAAATCTGTCAAAGAATAAACCTCAAATTCAAATTGGTAAAAACCAATTTGGAAAATTTAGGTGTTTCGATTAAAGCTGCTTTCTATTTTGAAATTAAAAAAATTGGACAACAGCGTAGTCGGATTATTAAAGATAAGTTGACATAATATCAAAATTCATTAGAAACCAAAAAAAAGAGGGATTATTTTTTGTTACGGTACATTAAAGCTGCTGCAACTGCGACTACAGCGATAATTGCTAGAATAATTATTGCAGCGTAAAAGTATTCAACAGAAACAGTCTCACCTGAAGAAACTTCACTATCCACAGGAGCAAATATGGGAAGATACTCATAGGTATAGCCAAGCCCACAAACGATACTCAATGGATTATCCATGAGAATTGTCTCTTCGTGTCCAGGTATTCCAGAACCCGTAGCTCGCCAAGCTAAAAACTCGTATTCAGCATTAGGTGTAGCTGTTATTGTAACTCCTGAGCCCTCAACAAACGTATAGGTTCCAGCCACGGGATTTGTTGCACCACCAACTGATCCATCAACAATAACAATAGCTTCTTCTCTATCGGCAGGTTGAGTAGAAACAAACACAGCATTATACTCAAAAGTATAACCAAAACCACAAACAACAAAAAGTGGGTTTTGATCCACAACTAAAGTATCATAAGTCCCAGTTGGAGGTGGTCTTGTTGGCGGAAAAGGCTCATCTTCATTTGGCACAATCAAAGGCACCTGACCATGCCCTGGTGTATAACCCCCAGAAATAATCCAATGCAAAAACTTGTACCCTTCATCTGCAGTAGCTCTAAGAGCAATACGCGCATCAGCAGTATATGTGTGGGTTCCCGGACCAGGAGAAACAGACCCCCCAGCCGTTGCCGAAGTTATCACAATTGCAGCATCCTGTGCTAAAACATTTGGAATAACAGCTACTAACAAAATTATCATCGCAAATATTGATTTAAAAAGTAATTTCGATTTATTCAATTTATTTTTCAAAAGTTTAGTATCCTTTCTTGTTTCTTTTAACTTAGTAATATTTTGTTGTTACAAAGATATAAATTAAACTGTCAAAACCAAATATCATAAATAAAAAAAGCATCAAAAATAAAAATTAAAAGTAGAAAAAGTATCAAATACAAATAATCTATTTTTAAAAAAAGTTTTGTTTTTTAACTTTTATAGCTCCTTTGTTTTGCATCATTTCAATGGATCGCTTAACGTCCCCTGGATTTACATCGATTCCTTGTGAAGCATCCTTAAGGAAAAAAGTTTTGAACCCCAAATTTATTGCGTCAATTACTGTATTCTTGACGCAGTAGTCTATTGCCAATCCTGCAACAAAAACGTTAATCACTTTGTTTTTCTTGAGTTTTTTACATAATTCTGTTCCATCAAAACCTGAGTAGCTTTCTTTGTCAGGATCAGTGGCTTTTGAGATTACAGTTACGTTTTTTGGAAGTTTAAGTTTTGGAGTAAATTCTGCTTCTTTTGTTCCACAAATACAGTGGGAGGGCCATATACCACCTTGTTCTTTAAAAGAGAGGTGATTTATTGGATGCCAGTCTCTTGTGGCAAAAACTTTGCCCTGAGCTTTCTTGAAAAGATCAAGATAATAGTTCAGAAACGGAATTATTTTTTCTCCTTTAGGCACAGGTAAAGATCCTCCTGAAAGAAAATCATTTTGAACATCAACTACTATTAGTGCATCCGTTTTTTTAATTGTAATTTTGTTTTTCAGTTAATTGCACCTTTAGTCTTTCAATGATTAGGTTAATAGTTAGTTGTGTTTTGTAGAATTGGTTTGCTATGTTGTTAGGTTTTCTGGGAGTCTTCGTCTGAGTAAATAGGCTATTGGTATGCCGATAATACCACCAACAGCAATTTGCGCTATGTTGGCTGGAATTTCTGATAATGCTGGAACCAGTCCCCATTGAAGGATTAAATATTCAACTATAAAATATCCAGCAACCATTTCAAAGCCAGCTGTGATCACAGCCAATATATCACGATAAATGTGTTTTTTATTTGTTAAAAAACCGGCTATTAGACCTTCCAAACCTTTGATTATCAATGTTGGAATTGCAAATAATGGGAACCCTATCATGTCAGCAATTGCTGAACCCAGACCACCAGCAAAACCGCCGATAATAGGTCCAAAAGTTAATGCACTTACAAAAATCATGACATCACCCATGTTAAAGTAACCTCCCATTGGATTTGGGATACGAATTAACAAAGTACCAACGGCTGTTAAAGCAGTCATTACAATCATAAGAGAAAGTCTAATTGCTGTGTTTCTTTGGTTCATATGGCCATCTTCCGACTAAACTTTATTTTTATTTTGATATAGTCTTTTATTTATGTGTGCTTTAAATTTAAACATAAGTATGTTATATCACCATAAAATATCCGTTATCAAGATTAAATTCACAATTCTGATTTATCAATTGAATTAATTGTTATTTCAAATTGCAAATATGTGGATATCATATTTGTGCTTTAAGAACAAAAAAAAGAAGAGGCAGTATTGTTGTATAAGAATAAAAACTGTTTATTCAAGGCCTATTTCGAAACTGAAGATATGGATGCAAATGCTTGTGATATTTGAACAACTGTTGTTCCTGCTATGCGATCTGAATATTTCTGACGTTTGTCGTCTCCTGGAGTAAAAATAGCTACTAACCAATCCAACAATAATAAAATCCAGTAAATCTTGCTTATATTGCGAATTATTGCTTTGTCAAAGGCTACTTTTCCACCATTCACTGTTTGTACTTGCAAACCTAGAAATCGTTTACCCAAAGTTGCCCCCCAAGTAAGATCAAAGATAGCAAAATACAAAACTTCAAGCACACCAACAACCAAAGGATAGAAGACTAAATTTCCGTATCCAAGCCAAGATGTGTATAAAGCTCCTGTAAACAGCAATGATACGAACACAAAGGACCACAATATCCAAGCGACAACACTAATGATTAAACTATCAATCACTAAAGCAATAAGACGCAAAATCCAGTGATTAAAATCTATATTTTGGAATGTTTCCATTTATTAACCCTAACTTGTTGTTTTGTAAGTACACCCTCTTATAAGTTATCATAATTTTGAGCAACAATAAAACTATTTGATTTTTTTATTCAAAAATTTGAAATCCGAGTTGAGTCAAAGCCCCTGGCACATGTTAGACCCGTTAGATCATTTTCTTTGTCGCACGAAGCTTTTCGCCTTTTTTGCTTTTGTGCTCAATGACCAGTCGCATTATGCTTTAGCATTGCTCAACTCACCAGGACAATGTTTTTGTCACATGACGGTTTTTCAGTTGGTTTTACCGAAATGTTCAATGTCTGGTGCAATGCCAGAGCGTACTCCCCAACTCGGGATTATAATATAATAATAACATAGTATTTACGCATTTTCTACAAATAAAAATTAATTTTAAAGATTTATAAACAACATAATTAACAGAAAAAAGTTACATAATTAACATCAATCAAAAAAAATAATCAAGCTTAAAAAGTATTTAAATCAAACAGAATCCTTCGCATACAAACACATCACCTAAACACATATTTCCTCATCTTAACCAGACTTGTGGAATATAACTTTAACTTACCTCTCCAAAGTACACCTAATTCGCTTCCACAATCAGCTTTTATTTGCTCAGAGAATAATGAAATCTTGGTTTGCGAGCCTAATTCCCCAGAAAAATGGCGCTAACTGCACCCTTTCTCCTCGACTGACCCCAAGTTTTCTGAGAGGACCTAAGGCTCTGCAAAACCTTTGCTTTGACCAATGTGAAAAAAATGCAAGACTGTTGTTTAAGAAGACCATGTGACGCGTGTGGAAAACGTATTCAAGGAGGAAACTGGCACTGTCCAAGATGTAACATCTGCCTTTGCTACTACTGTGGACTTAGCCTAATCATAGACTACAAACACAACTATCCACTAAAATGTCCTATGTGTAATCAAGAGTTCACCTAAAACAAACTGCAAATCTTAACTTTTCCAAACCTCTTTCTTAATTAAATTATTCTCAGCAATATCTCGATAGAACAAAGGAACATCATATCTTCTTTAGATAATGGTATGGAGAGTTTATTGCCTGGAAAGTTTTATTTATTAAATCTAAATTGGTTTTAAGCGATGTGTAAAATATACTATGAAGATTTTAGCTTTGGATATTGGTGCAGGTACAAAAGATGTACTGCTCTTTGATGATACAAAAGAAAAGATTGAGAATTGTATAAAAATGGTTTTGCCTACACCCTCACTTACTTATGCAGCAAAAGTTAGGAAAGCAACAATACAAAGAAAAGATGTTTTAATCACAGGATCAGTGATTGGTGGAGGAGCCCTTAGTTATGCTCTAAAAAATCATCTCAGAGTTGGATTAAAGGTGTTCATCACCAAACGGGCTGCTTTTACAATTAGAAATGATCTGGATCAAGTTAGAAAATCTGGTTTTAAGATAATTGACCAAGAAGAGACAGATTTCTTTGATGGAGAATCCTTAGAGCTCGAAGAAGTGAACATAAAGCAACTGAAGGGATTCTTGGGAGATTTTGGTGAAGATCTATCAGATGTAGACTTTGTGGCAATTGCAGTTCAAGACCATGGAACTTCACCTAAAGAAATGAGTGATAGACAATTTCGAATGGAAAAATTTGAAGAAATCTTGCGGAATAATCCAAAACCTGAAGCATTAGCTTTCAAAGAAGGGAACATTCCTTCTTACTTCTTGCGAATGAGATCAGCAGTTAAGGATTCAAAAAAACACTTGCCAAACGCAAAAGTGTTGGTCATGGATACGGCACCTGCTGCAGTTTTTGGCTGTCTAGAAGATCCAATCGCTAAAAACTCCAAGATAAGTATAATTATTAATGTTGGAAATGGGCACACTTGGGCAACTTTAATTGAAGAAAACAAGATAATTGGAACAGTAGAGCATCATACAAAGATGTTGACACCAAAAAAACTCGAACAACTCCTGATTCGTTTTGCTGATGGTCAAGTAACAAATCAAGAAATTTTTTTAGATAACGGCCATGGAGTATTTTTCCTGGACAAACCGTGTGGTTTTTCACAAATAGAAAAAATCATTGCTACAGGACCAAACAGGAGTATTCTAAATAAAACGAACCTTCAAACCTATTTTGCAGCACCATATGGAGATGTAATGATGACCGGACCTGCAGGGTTAGTTGAAGCAGTAAAAAAACTCTATAAATAAAAAAACAAAAAAGACGGAAAAGGAAAGAGAAAAATTATTTCTTCCCTTTTAGGTGGTCCCAAACACTATGACCTTGCCATGCTGCCTCAACAATAGCCGTTTTCTGTTTCATTTCAATATCACGAGTACAATAATACGCTGTAACATAATTCTTCTTCATATAAATCGGACATGTACCACAAATACAGCCATGTTCAGCTAAATTTTTGCTTTTACCCCTGCTAGGCAAACAATATGAAATAAAATCATCTTCTTTGCCATACGCGCTATAGGATGGGCAATTCTTACAGATACACATCGAATCAACCATAGCTTCACGTTTCTTAATCTCTTCAGGAGTCATCTCCATTTTCTCCAAAATCAATCACCTGCCTTTACATTTAATTGACCAAACCTAAAACCAATAAACCTTGTTTATAGGTAAGTCGGATTTCTTGTTCATCTTAGTCTTAATTAATCTAATTATAACTAATTAAAAATAAAATGTGCCATTATTTACTTACTTATCCTTACTAATAAAGCTGATCTGAATATACATTTTTTAAATTACCTGTAGAAAATAGGGGTTTTAGGGAGCTATTGTTGTTGAAAGAGCACCCTTAACAAAACAAGAAGCAACAGACTTACCACTCCTCAACCCATCACCAAAACCATCCCCGCCAATCTTCCTAACAATCAAACTAAGACTACTCTCAGTAAAATTAAGCATCTTCTCACCCTCAGAAGTCAAAGTATACACTTTCCTAGGACGCTCAGAATTCATGTTCCACGCACTATTAACCTGCCCCTTCTTCTCCAAGGAGGCTAGCAGCGGATAGATGGTGCTAGGACCAAAATAAACACCAAAACTTTTTCTTATCTTGGTTATAACCTGATAACCTGTCTCTTATACACATCTGACG
>JAENXI010000045.1 GCA_016649625.1 Candidatus Bathyarchaeota archaeon | reverse complement strand
AACAAGGGTGTAAACAAGTACGTGTAAAGAATTATTCCTGAGTACAAAGAAACACCTACACTGTAAATTGCATCAACGCTGAACATAATGTAGAAACAAAGTGACATCATAACCATTACAATAATGAAAGTTTCCAATAGCATGCCAAGACGTTCAGCAGCAGCTTTGACTCTTATTGATCGGGCCTTGAAGATTTCTTCAGCTTTTCTTTCTAAAAAGTGACCTATATCTCCCCCTATTATTACTGTTGAAGCATACCCTGCAAGAAAATCCCTAAAGATTTCTAGTGGATTCTTCTTTGCAGCAATTGTTAAAGCTGATAATGGATCTATTCCAAAGAGTTCTACATCTTTTATTATCTCAATTGCTTCACTCTTCATAGCAGGCATTAATTCGACCTTTGTTAACCTTTTAAAACTAGCGTAAGGTGCAATGCCTCCAGACGCCATTACGCTAATATAAGCTGCAGCAAATGGCATCTCTCTCTCAAGACCAGCTGCACGATCACTAGCCTTGGACATGGGTATTACTATAAATCCGATAATTATGTATGCTGGTAAAGGAACTAGGAATAACATTGGCATGAAACCAAGTGTGACAAGAAGTACTAATGATAAAACGGACACTGGGATAGTTAGTAATGCTATAAAAAGCATCATTGAAACGTAAGTTTCAGGGTATATTTTAATTTTGGCTTTTTCTAATGTACTTTTAAATGTGTATATGTTTTTCAAGAAGTACGGAGCCATTCCTCCAAAGAGGCGAAATGACCATACCTCAAGATTTTTTAGAAATGGTATTTGTTATTGCCTCCAGTTCTGTTTGGACTTTTTCATGAATTTGTTTTGGTCTGGCGTAGTATTCTCCAATTATTGCTGCAACATCTTTGTAACTTCTTATGTTTTTCTCTATCATCCAATGGAGAACATCTTTGCGTTTTCCAATTTCTTCTATGAGTTCTTGTTTCGTTACTCCTCTTTTTTGGGAAATAGATGTTAGTAATACGCTTTTGTCTAAGCGAGTTTCATGTATGTCTTGAGCTGGTTCCCAACTTATTGGTGTTCGGTATTTCTCGTAATCAGCTATTTCGTTTACGTTGATTACTCTTCTGACTGCCTTTTTTTCGCCATTTTTAATTAAATGAATTCTTTGAATTGAAAGTACAATATTCATTAATGGAATATATGCGGGGGCAATCTCCATGGGTTTTGATGTTAGTCGCTTTACTGCCGAATCTATGTTTTCAGCGTGCATTGTGGCCATACCACCGTGGCCTGTTGCTAAAGCTTGAAATAGAACGTATGCTTCTTCGCCTCGAATCTCTCCAACAATCAGAATATCTGGGCGATGGCGCATTGATGTCTTAACAAGATCAAAGAGAGCTACCTCACCCACATTGCTTCCGCCTAGGCCATAACTTTGGCGAGCAATTAGTGAAACCCAGTTATCGTGGGGTAAATTGAGTTCTGCGGTCTCTTCAATTGTAATGATTTTGCTTCCCGGTTTGACTAAACAGGCTAAAGCGTTTAGTGCTGTTGTTTTTCCTGCTGCTGTTCCTCCAAGAACCATGATTGATGATCTGTTTTCAAGGGCTACCCAAAAATATGCAGCCATTTCTTCGGAGAATGTGCCAATATTGATTAAGTCAATTATGGAATAAGGATCTTCTCTGAATTTTCTAATTGTGAAAGCTGTTCCAAAAGGGGTAATTTCTCGCCTGTAGCAGACTGCAAGTCTGTGTTTCCCTGGGAGTGAGGCGTCAACTATTGGAAAAGCGGTGCTAACGTGTTTTCCTGCCATGTGCACGAGTTTGACCACAGTGTTGTCAAGTGTTTCATCATTGTGAAATCTTAGATTTGATTCTATGCTCTCGTATTTTCTGTGCCATATGTAGACGGGTTTTTCTACACCGTCACACGAGATATCTTCTATGTTTGGGTCTCGCATTAATGGATCTATTTTGCCATATCCTACGAGATCTCTTTCTGCATGATAAAGAATTTTGTACCATGAAACATCTGGAAGCCATCCTAAGCTTATTCTATATTTGTCGACTATTTTTTTTGCTTCTTCAGCAAAAAACTTTCTTGGATCTGCAATTTCCTCTTTAGGAGACTCGATTTCTGCGAGTAATATGTCGAGAATACGCTCATATACGCCTCTTTCAAGGGGATCCAGTTGCAGTTCATCTAGAATATAGTTGAATTCGCCTGTTTTAGGATTTTGAACTATTACAACATGTGAAAAAGGTTCGTAAAGTGGATATTTTTCGATTATTTTAAGACCCCTGGGAATTGGATTGGGAGTCCCCATTGGGATGTGCATTTCTTTTTTCTTTTTACTGAAGCGAATGTTGATTTTTTTAAGCTTTTTTAATCCCGAGAAGGATTTTTTTAGCTTTAGCTTTGCCATTTTAGTTCTCCGTAATTTATGATGGCTCCAAGACTCTATTAAATATTACGTCTCAATACACAATATTGTAAATGTGTTAAACACAACTACACAAAAAACGTTAAAAAAATTCAATAAAATCAAAATTTTCCTATTAACAATATTTTCCTCTTCTTAACTTCTAAAGACGGTCACACCCAATTCAAAAAAGGATTTCCGACTTTTTCTTCTCCAATAGTAGAAGAACTTCCGTGTCCAGGATAAACAATGTACTTCTCAGGCAGCGCTATTATTTTCTTCAATGATTTTTTCATATCAATTTTTGAACCGCCAGGAAAATCCATTCTACCAATGCCTTTCGAAAATAAAGTATCTCCTGTAAATACAACCTTTTCTCCAACCAAAGAAATACCTCCAGGAGTATGGCCTGGAGTTGAAATAATTTCTAAATTACTTTTTCCAAAACTTAATATATCCCCTTCTATTAACCTCCGTAATCTAGAACTTTCAATTAAGTTTTCAAGAAAAGGAGCATCTTTTTCATGAATACAAATTGGACAATTATATTTCTTCTGAATGATGATATTTCCTGAGATATGGTCAGAATGACCATGAGTGTTTACAATTACTTTAATTTCTAACGAGTTTTCTTTTATGTAATTCGTGATTTTTGATAAGTCATTATGAGTTTCTATTCCAGGGTCTATAATTATCGCTTCTTTTTCTAAATCGCTTACTATATAGCAATTTGTTGAAAGCCCTCCAACAATAAAAGATTTTATCTTCACCAATTAACAACCATTTTCCTTTTACTTACTGATTATTTCATCTTTTTTTTTAACTTTATCCAAACTTATTTAATTTATTTAAGTCAAGTTATTCAATTTTAGTGATTAAACAAATTAATTCTTAATCTGTATTTCTGTTAAACAAAAAAACAATAAGGGTTATTATTGTTTTTTTTATCTACAAAAACGTCAATAAGAGAAGGAATAAATTTGAAAGGGCTAATTACTATATTTTTTTTTCACTTTTTACAGTTGCCTCACTTCTTATTCCAGTTCCAATGTTCCCTGGTAGTTGGTTATCTTTAATGTTAGGGCAAGGATTAAGTAGTCTTCTTGTTTTTCTGAGTGCTTTATTTAACGGGTTGGTGTATGGTATTCTTTTAGGGATAGTCTTTTTTGCAATAAGTCGGAAGCTCGAGCAATAGACTTTGTCGTATTATCCTTTAGCTTTCTATTGTTTGTTGAAAACCAGTCAATTTCATATTGGTTTTGCAATTGTTACACTTAATGGTGAGTTCTACAAGTTCGTTATTGCTAACTTTAGTATTAACGATTTTGTAAACTGATTCACTTTCATCCTCTGGAGAAATCATTGTTGCACATTCTGGACAAGGAAACGCTCCATCGCCATTAATTTGTTTTAAATCAATTTTATGTTGAACTTTATTTTTCATCATTATTTTTTTCACGCCTTTGTTTCTTTAAACTTTCATGAATCAAAGTTAATTATTAACGATTATGAATCACTACTCAGTATTTTTTACTAATTGAATAACATATTTGGAAATAAGAAAAATATATGGTTTTTTGATGTTTTTATGTTTATTTTAAGAGTATTTTTTTACCATTCAAATTTTTCTGGAGAAATATACTCTCCAAATTTATCTCTCGCTTCAATAAGGCGTTTTCTTTGCTGATCTAATATTTCAAACAATTCAATAGGAGTATCGACAACGTTTTCTTGGTAGAATCTTTGTACACGTTCGATCTTTGCTAAATTTTCTGGAACTCGAATTGTGAATTGTTTAATGTAATCTTCTTTTGAATATTCTTTGTTTAGTATTCGATTAAAAAGTTTTTGCAAATCATCGTACTTTGGTAGAAATCCGGTAGGTGCTCTAATAGCTCCAGCTTCCCCGTGGACACGAAGTTCCATCCATTTTATCCATACATGCTTATCTTGAACTGAGTTTAAGAATTCGCCCTCTTTGTTTCTCAGAAAATAATTTACGCCAAAGACAATTGGTGCTTTCTTTAATCTTTTTCCAAATTCAATATTATTACATACGTTTTGACCTAGAGGAATTGAAATGAAATCTTGAATACTCATAATGTTTATTTCAGGAACACCTTCTTTTCCTATCGTTGCAAATGTTGTTTCCGTTTCTAAAGAAGCCCCATAACTGATTATTCCATGCGACCAATTAAAACTCTGTTGAACAGGTACATACGCTTTTGCATCTCTTCCACCGTACATTATTCCACTAACTTCTACACCCATTGGATTATCAATTTCAGGATCACAATTTTTTAGTGCCTTAAGTGTTACAGCATAACGTGCGTTTTTGTGCGCAAGAGGAATTTCTTTTCCATTTGAGTCTTTTTTTCCTTGATACCATTCTCCAGAAAAGTTAAGTCCATCTTTAGGAGTTTCTTCTCCCATTCCTATCCAGTAAGGGGTGCCATCTTTTACCAAAATATTAGAAAAAATTATTTCACCTGGACTATTTAATACTTTATGGATTGATACATCATCTTCAGGATTTACATCTTTGATAATTCCAAATATTCCAGATTCAACATTGACAGCTCTTGCAACTGACCCGATATCTCTAATGTATGCGATATCATCACCTAGTATGGTTTCACCTGGAAGCATTGCGGTAGATGTTTTTCCACATGCACTTGGAAATGCACCTGAAAAGTATGTTTTACGTCCTCCCGGTCCATAAACTCCCATGAGCATCATATGTTCGGCTAGCCAACCTTCATAATTGGCTTTTCTTATCGCTAGCCGAAATGCTAGTTTTTTAAAACCAACCGAGTTGCCTGCATATTGAGTATTAACACTATAAATTGTACTATCCATGAAATCTACATAAATTGCTTTTTTATCATCCTCTATACTAGTCATGTTTTTATCTAGTTTTCCTGCAGAGTGAAGAACCCGCAAAAATTCTCTATTTGGCTCAGCTTGACAAAAAACTTTGTATCCTGATCTATAGAGTAAATCTTCTGCATGAGCAACATACCAAGAGTCAGTGCATTGCAATCCTAAAATTGTGAATACAGAGTTTGGTGGTCCTAATGAGATAAAACGAACAATCATCGTTCGATTTTTCATTGAATCCATTAGTAGTCCTTTTACTTCATGTAATCCTTCTTGTCTATCTATTTGATTGAGAGCTTTGCTAAACGTTGTTCCCCTAGGGACAAGATATTTTGTTGCTTTTCTATCTCTACCTTGATCTTCGGTGCCATCAAAGTGTACTGTATGCCCTTTTATTTTTAGGCTATCTTTTTCTTCACCGCTAAGTATGGCTTGTTTCCTAATGTGGTCGATATCTTTGGGATCATCACTGCAGATGAAGATTTTTTCTGCATGACAAAGATCACTAGCTTTTGCTATAAATTCGTGAACCTTAGGATTTTCTATAGCACAAAGTTTTTTGTAGTCAACTTCTGTTAATTTATTTTTTAATGTTTCCAGATAATTATTCATTTAATGTGTCCTTCTTATAATTCGTGAACTATTCCAGGTATTCTTGGGAATGGTTGTGTTTCAGCTATATGTTTAGCTCCACTTATCCAACCAACTAACCGCTCCAGACCAATTCCTCCTCCTGAAGTAGGCCTAAGTTTTCCTTCTTTAGATAGTTGCAGCACTACTTTGTAGTTTTCTTTGTCAACATTATCTCTTTCGATTTTTTTTATTATTTTTTCGTATTCCCATTCTCTTTTGGCACCAGATAATGTTTCACCAAATTTGGGTAAGAATAGATCGTAATTGTCCCATTTTCCTGTTTTAAAATCTTCAAAATCATAGAACTCCCGTGGAATGTTAGTAATCCATATTGGTTCAGTACTTTCTTTTGAAATTTCTTCTTCCCAGTTTTCTCCATATTCTGTTTCAAGATCACTTCTATCATAGATTTTGAATGGTTTTTTTGGAATTTTAATTGTATCAACTGTACAAAGAGTGATTAATTCTTCTTTCATATCTTGGTGCAAACTTGTGACCAAATTAACTATAGCATCTTCAACTAAAACCATTACATCTTTTGATGAAGCACCTCTAATTTCAAAATCTAGTTGATTAAATTCGTAGATGTGCATTCCAGTTTTAGCTCGTTCTGCTTTTTCAATTCTTATATTTGGTGACAGTATGAACAATTTAGAATACGCTGTAGATGCGGCTATCAATTTATGGATAATCATACTAGCTGTAGTTCTTACAGTTTTTCCATAGATATCTACTTCAATACGTTTTTCTATTGATGCTCCTGGATCAGGCCATAAGGGATCAGTTGATTGTGAAAGAGTTACTGGCAAAACCCATTCAAATCCATTATTAACGAATTGTGAGGTGAGATTTCTTAGTGTGAAAGTCATAACTTTTGCTATGCAAGCTTTTCTTTTTATTTCGCTTTCTGTTAATTTGTCCAATGATTTTGGAAAATTTGTTGCATTAAATTGGTCGATCATGGTAAATCCTCTATTGTTACTTACTCTTTTTCTGTTAGTAGTAATGGATTGGTGGCTAATAAGTTTTTTATGAATAATATGGAGTTTTTTATAAAAAGTAATTCTTTTTATGATTGATATT
>JAENXI010000044.1 GCA_016649625.1 Candidatus Bathyarchaeota archaeon | reverse complement strand
ATCCGGACTAACCCAACTAACCAGCAACAACGCACGTGATAACCAGGTGTCTATTAGTGATGATGGCACAAAAATAACATTCGTCTCTAATATGGATGTAGACGATGAGATTTACATAATTACATCAGAATCGACTCTTCCCACACCAACACCCTCTCCTACTCCAACACCTACTCCAACACCCAGTCCATCTCCTGATGCTACTTCAACACCAACAGCCAGTCCAACACCTACAGCGTCACCGACAGCATCACCAAACGGTGAACCTGAAGAACAACCAATATGGCTCATCGCGATAGTAGTTGGAGTAATCGTTGCTGTCATAGGAATTACACTGTATATTCTAAAGAAGAAACGATAAATCAATAACTACTGTAAAACATAATGCTGTCTTAGCTAATAGAAAGCAGGTTATTCCTAAGACTCCCCAATAAACACAAAATCAACATTTACTTCATTAGGCACGCATCTAAGGGAACACGAATTTTTTGAGGCAAAATATTTTTATCGAGACTTAAAGTCGTCAAAATAAAACCTGCTCAAAGAGTATGGATCATTATGATATGATTTAAGATCTTATAATAACTTGGTTTCAAAATTATCTTCCAAATGAAAAAACATACACTTTCATGTCCAAAAATTATGGTTCTAACTAAATATCTAAAATTCACAAATCCTTTATCTAAAAACATAACACTTCAAATCGAGATGCTTAAAGACATGAGGAGATCAAAACTCAGGTGCTACGAGGACATTATATGCGTCCTCTACAATAAGGCAAAAACTATCGATGAAATTGCGTTTAGCCTTAATGTGGATTGTTTGGCTCTCCAAACAAAGCTTGAGTTCCTTCTCAAGAATAGTCTTGTGGAAAAAAGAAACTGTAATAGGGTAATGCTATTTGGCCTAACAAAAAGAGGTTTAGCTATTTTTAAAACGATTAAAATTTCAAGAAAACTCGCAAAACTACAAACAAACATTCAAAACATGGACAACACTCTACGAACAATTCATATTTCATCAGAAAATGGAACTAAAAGAAATAAGCTACAAGATTAGAGATCAATATAGACACACCTTTATTGGTCAAATATTTAATGTAAATCATGCCAGATTCTAATTGTAAATTAGATTGGGAAAATAACCCAAACAAACTATTAGATTATTTGGAGTCGGGAGTTCTTGTTTCTAATCCTAAAAGGATTCATTTCTATGTCCCTAGTTTTGCTCACTATAAAACAAAATATTACACAACTTTGCAGAATCGTTTTCAAACTTTTTCCATAACTGGAAATCGATGTGTACAAAAATGTGCTCACTGTGAAGGCAAAATCCTGGGAACAATGCAACCAACTACTACACCAAAAAAACTTTTTGAAAGCGCTTTGAAGCTTAAACAAGATGGAGGTACTGGATGCTTAATAAGTGGTGGATGTCTACAGGATGGTACTCTACCCATACAACAGTTTATTCCTACCATATATAAAATTAAAAGTGAACTGGGTTTAACTATTTTTGTCCACACAGGCATAATTGATTTAGAAACTGCTAAAAAACTAAAGAAAGCAAAAGTTGACTTAGCATTAATTGATGTTTTTGGTTCAGAAGAGATCCTTAAAAAATTGGATATAAAAATTGGATCAAAAGAGTATATTGAATCATTAAAAGCATTGGAAAAAGCTAGTCTGGATTTTGTCCCTCATGTAATTGTCGGATTAGATAAAGAAAAAATAAAAAGTGAATTCAATGCTTTAAAAATAATTTCTTTTACTAAACCCTCAGCAATAGTAATAATTGCATTTGTGCCTATTCAGGGAACAAAGATGGCACAATTACAACAACCTTCTCCAGAGCAGATAGCAAAAGTTCTGGTAGCAACCAGATTAGCATTTCCTAAGACATCAACAGCTTTAGGTTGTATGCGCCCAAAAAGTAAAGACCAGAAAATAACTACTGAAATATATGCTCTTAGAGCAGGAGTTACAGCAATAGCATTTCCAACTGAAGAAACAATAAAATACTCAAAAATAAATGGTTATAAAATGACTTTCTCTTCTAATTGTTGTGCTCAGATCTATTCAGATTGTGTCTATTGAATTGTTGCATTTTCTTAATCCAAATGGTTTAGCAAAGAATTTTTTTTATTCATCAACTTGTGATGAAGCATACACCATTTTTAACCCAATAACAATGGTCCATATCGAAACCGCAAAACCAGAAATGGCTTCTGGGATCGCTACAGCGTTGAATAGGCTTGATGAAAAATACAAAATCCAAGGAGTAGTTGCAACAATTGAAATGAATAAAGAAAAAAGCGCCATGTAGATATGACCTACAAGACCAAATGAGACTGATGAAAGAATCAAAGATATTGGTAAAAATACAAAGAAAGCTACCGAAACAATGTAATGAATAGGTTTAATGTTCTCTGGAAATAATCCTATAGCTATTAAAGAGATGCAGGCCAAAATAAAAATAAATAGACTAAATCGACTTAATTTTGTTTTATCTTTAAAAGCAAATAATCCCCTAGCAAAAACCAGGCTAATTAAGCCTCCACCAATTAATCCATAATTAAAGAAAGTCGCAGTAATTCCTGAAACTACACCTAAATCGCTTAAAGCGTTTAATTCCCAGTTAAATAATTCATAAGAAGTAATAGCTAAAAAGATAAAAGAAAAAGCAAAAATAGGAGATAATATTCCACAAATCCCTGAAATAAAAAACCAAATAGTTTTTTTTAAGGACGACAATATTATGACCTTATATTAGTTTGTTATTGTGAAGTATTAGGTTTTGGTCTTTTATGAATAAAAACCTTAAGAATTTTTCTTAATATTAGTATTTTAGTATTAAACAATTTTTATCTTATTTTTCTTTGAGGAAGATTGACACAGTTAGAAGACAAGTAAGACAACAAAAGTATTGAAGCCAGAATAGAGAGTTAAAAATAGGAGATTTACTATTTTCTATAGATAGATTACCAGGGTTGAGGAAATAAGTGTCTATACAATCCTAAAATATGCTACTGATATAAATGCAAAAGACAATTATAGATAAAAAGTAAATTTGGAGACTCAAAACAATTGAACAAGAACTCAATTTTACTAATATTAATAATGATGGTTGTCTCGGGTTTGTCGCCTGCTTTACAGGTTTTAAGTGTTAAGGGCTTTGAAAATCAATGGTCGACTGTTTCTCAAATGCCAACTGCTAGGGGATTTCATGGAGTTGCAGAAGTGGATGGAAAAATTTACAACATTGGAGGTCAAAACGAAACAGGTATTCTTGCTAACAATGAAGTGTATGATATATCAACTGATACGTGGAGTGTAAAAACCTCGATGCCTACTGCTAGAAGTAGTTTTGCTATAGTGGCATATCAAAACAAGATTTATTGTATAGGAGGAGTATTTGGAGAAATTGATAATCCAGAACCAACTGGATTAACTGAAGTATATGATCCTAATACAGACTCATGGGAAACAAAAAGATCTATGAGTTCTGCTAGATCAGATTTATCTGCAAATGTAGTAAATAACGCTATTTATCTAATAGGTGGAAAACAATACCAAGGATTAGACATAGGTTTTCGAGAAGTTGCACTTAATGAAGTTTTCTTCCCGGATAATGATTCATGGATTGAAAAATCTCCTATGTTTATCTCAGTATTTGGGTACGCTTCCAGTGTAATTGATGGTAAAATATTCATAATTGGAGGCTCGCGTCAATTTCAGGAAACAGAAACTGGAATAGCAGTGCAATTCAACCAAATGTATGATCCTAAAATTGATGCATGGCGAAATCTAGCTGGAATTCCAACTGCAAAAAGCCATGCTGGATCAGGTTTAACAAAGGGTGTAACAGCACCTGCTATGCAGTATTGTATAGGAGGATTAGATCAAGGCGGATATAGTGATATTAACTACGCATATAATATAGAACAAAATAATTGGACTATTGCTACACCTATCCCCACAGCTCGTGCATATTTGGGTCTTGTCGAAGTTAATGACGTATTTTATGCTATCGGGGGATTTGATGGCAACAAATGGTTAGGTACCAATGAAGTGTACAAACCTCTTAATTATGGAACTGTACTACCTAAATTTACCGTTTTGTCTCCAGAGAATAAGACGTATGCTTCAAACAATGTATCGATTATTCTTTCAGTAAATAGACCAATTAATTGGATAGGCATTAGTCTAAACGATAGAGAAAACGTAACATTAATCGGTGATGCTATTCTATCAAAACTATTGGATGGAGAATATAAACTAATTATTTACATTAACGACACTTTTGGAAATGAAGTTGGATCAGATCCTCTTCAATTCATAGTTGATACAAAACCACCCAGTATCTCAGTTTTGTCTCCAGAGAACAAGTTTTATGGAGAATTAGATATCCTATCAACTATAGTAATAGATGAACCAGTCTCGTGGATAGGGTATAGTCTTGATGGGCAAGAAACTGTAACCATAACAGGAAACGTAACCTTAGCAGTTCTTTCTGAAGGAGATCATAACATTATTTTTTATGCAACAGACATCGTTGGAAACAAAGGAAGTACTGAAATAATTTACTTTAACGTAGCCCAATTCCCTATGTTAATTTTAATTATGGTGGTATTAATTATAATAATTATAATTATGGCAGTATACTTGTTTTCAAAAAAGAAACAATAAGAACATAAAAAGGTAAGACTTTTGAAAACAAATAGATTAAAAATATAGAACCAAAAAATGATTGACCCAGTATAAGGCTTAAATAATTTCAGATCATGTACTCCATACGAGCATCAAATGACATGTTCAGAATCAAGCCTATATCTTTTTAATACATTAAGTCGTAAGAAAGAAAAATTTTCTCCTATAGATAAAGGTAAGGTGCGCATGTATACTTGTGGGCCCACTGTTTATGATTACGCGCATATTGGTAATTTTCGAGCTTTTATTTTTGAGGATTTACTCAAGAGGTGGCTCGAATATCGAGGATTTAAAATTACTCATGTAATGAACATAACTGACATAGATGATAAAACAATAAAAAGAAGCAAAGAAAAGAAAATATCTTTGGAAAAATTTACTAAATATTATTTAAAGGGTTTTTTTGAAGACATAAAAACTCTAAATATAAAACCTGCAGATTTCTATCCAAAAGCTACTAAACATATTCCAGAAATGATTATTCTTATTAAAAATCTAATAAAAAATGGTTACGCCTACAAAAGTGAAGAAAAATCTGTTTACTACGCAATCAAAAAATTCGAAAAATATGGAAAACTATCAAACTTACAGATTAATAACCTCAAGATGGGAAGTAGAATAAAATTAGATGAATATGAAAAAGATCAGGCTCAAGATTTTGTACTCTGGAAAACATGGATACCTGAAGATGGAGAGGTTTATTGGGAGACTGAGTTAGGAAAGGGAAGACCCGGTTGGCATATTGAATGTTCTGCGATGGCAATGAAATATCTTGGAGAAACCTTTGATATCCATTGTGGTGGAGTTGATAATATTTTTCCTCATCACGAAAATGAAATTGCACAAAGTGAAGCTGTAACGGGCAAACCCTTTGTGAACTATTGGCTTCATAATGAACATTTGCTAGTTGAAGGTCGCAAAATGTCAAAGAAGTCAGGAAATTTTTACACTTTACGGGATTTACTTAAACAAAATATTGATCCTATAGCAATTCGATTTTTGTTATTATCGACCCATTATCGTGCTCAGTTTAATTTCACATTTGAAGCTTTAGAAAGCGCAAAAGGAGCTATTGAAAGGCTGAAAAATTTTGTTAGACGTTTGCAGGACGCAGATGCTCCGCATAAGGATGTAAAAGTTGAAGAATTGACAAATAATATCAAAACAAAGTTTTGTAATACGTTAGATGATGATTTGAATGTTAGTGGTATGTTAGCTGTTTTATTTGATTTTGTCCGAGAGATAAACAATTTACTCGATATGAAAAAAGTTTCTAAAGAAAGCGCAAAAAAAATTATAGAAACTATGAAAAAGTTTGATACAGTTTTGGGAGTTATTGGAAAGGTTGATGTTGAAGTTTCTTTACCCAAAGAAGCTCTGATTCTTATTAAACAGAGAGAAGAAGCTCGAAAAATAAAAAACTGGAAAAGATCAGATGAAATTCGAGATCAGCTTAAGAATATGGGTATTATTATTGAGGATACTCCACAAGGAATTAAGTGGTATTCAGAGAAGAGCTAATGTGTATTTTATTATTCCACTTTTCTGTTGAGAATTTCGTATCGTATAATTTTTTTACTAAAGCTTTTTCGTAGAGAGTTAATCCACCAGTTTCAATATTTATTTTCAGAATCGCTTTAAATCCTTGAGTTAAAGCATTAACCACTGTACTGTTTGAAATATCATGTGTGAGTTCATTTTTAATGCTAGTTATTTTCCGTTTACCAATCTCAGCTGCCAGCCCACAATCGAATCCTTTTAGTCGTAATAACTGAAACATACGTTCTAGATTTACAGTCAATAAGATTGTACCGTGTTGTTGAATAGTTTTGCGCTTAACAGTTTGTGCACTTCCTGAAATTTTTTTACCAGACACTGTTAGGTTAGGACAATTTTTGCCATTACTATCCACAAAATCTGCAGGTATTCCTAAAAGCCTCAAAGAGTCAGTGATGGAAGAATATATTTTTGAATATACTACAGTGACATCAGAACCAAGATCACTTGTTTTAGCAGTTATACTGTAGGTAATTTCACCATCTGTATCATGATATACAGTACCCCCACCACTTGTTCGTCGAACAACATCGACTCCAAAATGCGCAAGAGCAGCTGGGTAAACTTGTTCCTTAATGTTTTGGTTTTTTCCAATACTTATAGCACTGGGGGTCCACTGATAGAATCTAATAGTATTAGGAATTAAGTTTTCTATTCTAGAAGTTAAAATAGCTTCATCTATTGCCATATTCATAAAAGCATTATATGATTCAAGTTGAATCAAACGCCAAGTCTTCATA
>JAENXI010000043.1 GCA_016649625.1 Candidatus Bathyarchaeota archaeon | reverse complement strand
AATAAAAGTATCAGCTCTAGAAATTTCTAATCCTTCAACATTAGAAAATAGTGTTGATATCTGAAATTCTTTAAGACTGTAATATCCTCCATTATCAATAATTAAAGGTAAATTGAGTACTAATTGTCCGTTTGAATCTGTATTGAATTGAGGTTCATCTACATTAAACCTTAAATCCGTGACAGAATAAGCTGCTAAAACAATAAAGGCTATGAGAAGTACCCAAATTACCGATGTGGCTATACCTAACATTCGAATTGGTACTTTCATCATAGTTCCTTCTTGAAATGGTTGAAGAACCTCTTATTTTGATCGCTTAACTCTTTTTCTAACTTGAGGTTTTTGTTCTATTCTTTCTAGAGGAACAACTATCATTTCTGGATCACTTACTTTTGGTTTTGTCTTCTGCTGTTTTAGGATTGCTTTTTCAGGTTGAGGTTGTGTTGTTTTTTGTGGTTCTGCTTTTTGTAGAATCACTGATGGCTCTTTTGTGACATTGGTCATGACTGTTACTCCCCTAATTGTTATCAATGACCCGATCCATCCCATAACTCCCAAATACATTACCTGTATTGACGCAGCTATTAGGGGACCTAAAGCTTCACCAAAAGTCTGAATGAGATCTTGAGTTGAAATAGGAGAGATTCCTACTGTTAGAAATCCGTAGGCGCTAAAAAATGTGAATATTAATAGACCTACACCTATAGCTAATACTGTAAAGCCAGAAAACGCAATTTTTCCTTTTAAACTGTTGAACATTGATATACTCACTTTTTTATCGAGAGTCTTGATTTGATATTAAGTCTTTTGAAGCTACAAATAGTATCTAAACTAATTATTTAAAATCTAAATTAGTTTTACTTTCATTTAACTCTCCACATACTATTTGTTCTGATTATTCGCTTGTTTTAAATAGGCTGTTTGCAAATGATGATAAGTGGAGAAGAGATGTCAGAAGACCAAGAGATGTCAGAAGACCAAGAGATGTCAGAAGACCAAGAGATGTCAGAAGACCAAGAGATGTCAGAAGACCAAGAGATGTCAGAAGACCAAGATACTAAACAAGAGACTGAAACCAAAGAAATCAAGTACAAGTTTATAGAGGATCTCCCAGGTGTTGGTCCTGCAACTTCCAAGAAATTACGCAATCTTGGATATAACACAGTTGAGTCAGTTGCAATGGCGACTGCACGTGAACTTGAACCCGTTGGTGTAGGTGAAAAAAAAGCTTTTTCAATTATCGCAGCTGCCCGTTCAGTTATTGGTGTAAATTTCATACGGGCTGATGAACTCCTAAAACTAAGTAAGGATGTTTTGAAGTTAACAACCGGTAGCAAAGCTATTGATAATATGATCGCTGGTGGCTTAGAATCACAGACCATAACCGAGTTCTATGGGGAGTATGGGAGTGGAAAAAGTCAGATATGTCACCAGTTATGTGTAACTGTTCAACTACCTACTGAACGTGGAGGTCTTGATGGTGCAGCACTCTATGTTGATACTGAAAATACTTTTAGACTTGAACGAATTGTCCAAATAGCGAACCATTTGGGTATTAAACCTGAAGAGGCAGTTAAAAAAATTATTTACGCTGAAGCTTATACCTCTGATCATCAAATGTTCTTATTAGAAAATGCTGATCAAATTATTAAAGACAACAACATAAAAATTATCATAGTCGATTCATTAACTTCCCATTTTAGAAGTGAATATATCGGCAGAGAAATGTTGGCTCGTAGACAACAAAAACTTAACAAACATATGCATAAACTCATAGCTTTAGCTAGAGCTTTTAATACTGTTGCTGTTGTTACAAACCAAGTCATGTCTAAACCAGACGTATTCTTTGGTAATGCACTTCACCCAATTGGAGGTCATATTGTAGGGCATACAAGTAATACACGCATTTTTCTTAGACGTGCTTCTAGGGGTCCTGTTAGAATTGCAAGAATAGTTTCAAGTCCTTATCTTCCTGAAGCAGAGGAAATATTTAAAGTAACTGAAAACGGTATAGAAGATGTTTCCGAAGAGGAAAAATTGAGCAAAAAACGTTAGGTAGAACAAAATGCCAATGCCCAAGACTTTAGTTACAAGATATTTTCAACTTCTAGTTAAAAGAAAATTTACAGAAGGCATTAGAGAATTAGAAAGAATTAATGAAAAAATGCAAAAAACTGAATGGAATCAAGGCTATTATCAAGCATTATATGGTATGTATCTTTCACAGAAAAACATTAATGATGAATATTCCTTTTTTTCAAAATTTGACTTTACTGACTCAGAGGAACTTCATAAATACCGTCGTGAATTTTTAGAACACACACGTAATGGACTTCATGGAGACTATGATAGAGGTTACTTTTCAGCCTGGGCTGGATGCATGCGGGTAATAATTAGAATGAATATTCCTGTTCCTCAACCAAAAAACCAAAAAGAAGAAAAAACTTCAATAGAGACTGTGAGGAACGACAAAAATCAGGCAACAATAGCCAATTTTTATCCTAATAAAAACAAATAGTTTTTATACAACTGCTACAGGACCAATTAAAATAGTATAAATGAGTACTAGAAAAACTATCCATGAAATGAAGAATATTCCAATTCCCATGGTCATAATTTTTGATTGTTTTTCAACCTTATTATAAAACTTTGTTTTGATAGCATAGTATGACAATAAATAAACTGCCAATGCTATTGTCAAACTATTAAGAAAAGTTGTTAATTCGGTTGAACTTGATACAGAAGCTACAAAAGCGCTTATTATTCCTGAAATCGCACCCAAACCTACTCTTATTATATATATCGCAACTAATGGTTTCATAGAACTTCAATCCTTGAAAGCAACATTTCAAGTCTAAATTAAAAGGTTATTACTTAAGTATTATGGAACTATTCCATGATATAAAACCTAATCCATTAACTATTAAGAAATTAGTATTAAACAAATCTTTTTGTTCTCTAACTTACCATGACCTCTTTTGTATCCTTTCTAAGCCACCACGCAACAAAAACACATCCTGAAACAACTAACACTGATCCTAATAGGGGATTGGAGTTTGTTAAGGAGATAAAATTATTTGCCAAGTGCAACATAACCGCAATTAAATAATATGGAATTGGTCTTTTTTTAGCAATTCCGTAACCTGTTATAGCAGTACTTGCAGGATGAAAGAAAATGCCTGGTATTCTGTAAATTAATGGTACCTCTAAAACAAAAATATATGTGAATAATTCTACAATTCCAAATCCCAAACCGACTATTAATGATAAATTGAAAATAGCTCTTTCAGTTTCGCCGTGACGATAAAATAGTGGATATACTTTTGCAAATTCTTCAATAAATGGGGCAAAAATTACTCGTGCAAATAAAGCAATAATAAATGGGTCAAGACCAATTAATAATACGTCTGTATATTGATATATAAAAAGCGTAAGTGGAACACTAATAGTTACTCCACAACCAAAAAAGAAGACTTTCTCGTTCAAATCAGGTCTATGAGTGTGAATTATTTTATTGTCTTCCATAGATCAATCGTTCCATTTACGCTAAATATCTGAATGTAACGCTCTTTATTACTTTTTTTTATTCTTTGAATTTATTAAGTAAAAGAAATCATTCCTTTTTTTATAACTCAAAGTAAAAAATAAGTCTTCTTGATTATCTCAAAGTAGCTAGAAAGATTATGGAAGAGTTGTTGACAAAAAATAAATGTAATTTTAACTATTATTGTCTGCGTGGCTTTCTTTCGTTAATAAATCTATGTTTGTTATGACATTTTTTTCCAAAGAAAAGAACTAATTTTATAGTACAACTAACATAAGAAACTAAAATAAGGAGCTATCTTTTTGCAAAAAAAAGAGTTTTCAAGTGTCGATATTGCAGTACTGGTTCAGGAACTGAAAGATGTAATAGTAAACTCTAGAGTTAATAAAATATATCAATATGATAAAAAAACCATTATTCTTAAACTGCATAAAACGGATAGTCCTCAACTCAGACTAGTTATGGAAGCAGGTAGACGTATTCATTTAACTTCTTATGTTCTAAAACCCCCTAAGATTCCTCCAGGATTTTGTATGGCCTTAAGAAAATACTTGAGTGGTGCTTGGATAGATAAAATTGAACAGTACAAATTCGAACGAATAGTGCTTCTTCATTTACGAAAAAGAATAGGTAATTGGAAACTAATTCTGGAACTTTTTGGGGAAGGCAATATAATTTTGACAGACGAAAAAAATAAAATTCTGCAAGCTTTGATCTTTAAAAGAATGCGTGATAGGAATATTATTCGGAATGAAGTTTTTGAGTTTCCTCCATCAAGGAGTAAAAATCCTTTTGAAATGACAAAAGAAGACATAAAGCAAGGAATAGTTGAATTTGGAGAAACTGAAGTTGTAAGGGCAATTGCTAGACTTTTGGGATTTGGTGGGTTTTACTCCGAAGAAATTCTATCAAGAGCCAATATTGAAAAAAATAAGCTGTGTGATGCTCTTCAGGATTCTGACTTTGAAGCTATTTTTAACTCAATACAAAATATTTTATCCGCTATAACTTTGTCTAAAACTCAACCAAGTTTAATTTTAGATGAAGATGACCAATTTTTAGATGCAATACCTCTCGAGCTTAATCGTTATAAAAATTTTAGCGTCAAATTGTTAAAAACTTTTAATGAGGTCATAGATCAATTTTATCTTAAAGATACTGCCCATAAAAAAGCAATTGCCGGAGGTCATGTCAATAAGCTGGAGAAAGAAGTTGAAAGATTAGAAAGAATAATTTCTAAACAAAAACAAGTGCTAGATGATGAAAAGAAAAGTATTCTTAACAACAAGATTTTAGGTGATGCAATATATTCTCATTCTGGAGAAATACAAATGTTGCTGGATTATTTTTCAGTAACTAATAGAGTTGGCAAAGAATGGGCGACCATGTTTAGGGCAGTGCTAGATGCTAAAAAAGCTGGGAAAACGCCTGCTACTTTAGTGGAATCCTTTGATTCGCGGAACCTTATAGCTAATATCTATGTTGATGGGTTACATTTTAAATTAAACTTGCGAAACACCCTTTTCGAGAATGCAGCAAAATATTATAATCTAAGGAAAAAATCAAAACAAAAATCTGTGGGCGCAATTTCAGCATTAAAGAATTCCTTAAATCAACAAGAGGAACTGAAGACCATATTAACGAAAACCAAAGATGTGACTGAAGGAAAACCTGACCAAATTTTGACAGAATTAGAAAAGAGTAAAATACAAAATAAAAAATGGTATGAAAAGTTTCGTTGGTTTAAAGATTCAACTGGTCTTTTAGTTGTTGCAGGTAAAGACTCTGTTAGCAATGAAGTATTAATAAAAAAATATACTGACCCAGATGATCCAGTTTTTCATGCTGATATAACAGGTGCACCTTTTGTTGTAATAAAAACTAATAGACAGATTGCAAGTGAACAAAGTATATCTGAAGCTGGTGAATTTGCAGCTTCGCTATCTCGAGCCTGGCGTGTTGGGGCTGGATCAGTAGATGTTTATTGGGTCAGACCCTCTCAATTAAGCAAAGGTGGTCCTTCAGGCGAATACGTTTCCAAGGGAAGTTTTGTAGTTACTGGAAAACGAAATTGGCTAAGAAATATGCCGCTTAAACTCGCAATTGGTCTTATCAAAGAAGATAACGATTTTTCATTTATAGGTGGTCCCTTGAATTCTGTAAAAAAACTTACGAACTATTATGTTATTATCATTCCAGGTGACTTAAAAGGAAAAGATCTGCTAACAAAAGTTATGCGCTCTTTAATATTGAAACTTCCCAAAAAAATGCGAGAAACAACTCCTAAAACATCAATTGAGCAGATAAGAGCCTTTATTCCTTATACAAAAGGTAGAATCGCTAAGGATTAATCTATCCTTCTATCTAATTGTGATTATTTATAATTCTGTAACAATTAATTTATACTCAAAATTTTTATATGTGCTTTTATGCAGAGACATTTTCATTAACTTTTATATTTTCATAAGAAAAATCCGAATTGTTAAGATTTTTTGAGTCTTTGTCTATAATCATTATAATTAGGTAGACTTCGAGAATACTTTTGACTCATTAAAGGTGATGAAATAAGAAAATCAGCAGAAGCTCGATTGCATGCAGTAGGTATATTCCAAACCACAGCCATGCGTAACAAAGCTTTAACATCAGGATCATGTGATTGAGATTCCAAAGGATCCCAAAAAAAGATTAAAAAGTCGATTTTTCCTTCGCTAATTCGAGAACCAACTTGTTGATCTCCACCTAGAGGTCCGCTTTCGAAAATTGTAATTTTTGAATCAAGTTCATCTTCAAGTAATTTGCCTGTTGTACCTGTGGCAAATAATTTATGTTTCTGCAGAGTGTTTTTGTTAAATCTAACCCATTCAAGTAAATTCTCTTTTTTATTATCGTGCGCAACAAGAGCAATGTTTTTTTTCTGGCCAATGATGATTTCTTTTCTTTTCATTAATTGTCGTTCCTTCTTTTACAATATTAAGTATTGATTTTTATATTTTTATAAAGTATGTTGTTTAAACAATGCTAAAATTCTATACTCCTTATCCTTCGCCATCTTTAAATTTATGAAAGCAAATTTTTGATTGGTGATTAAAAATGGGTATGGGCAGTAATACAATACCACCTTGGGTGGATGAGAAAATTATTGATAGAGAAAAAAGAAAGAAAAAAGATTTAGATATTAATGCGCAGATTAAAGATTTACAATCAGAAAACGAAGAACCAAAGAAACGAATTAAAGAATTAGAGGATGAGCTTAGACGGAATAAAAAATAGTATATTTGAATATTTATTTTTTTTAATTATTTTAAAAGTTTTTTACTCATTATATAAGCATCTTCACCATCTGAATAGTATCCATGACTATTACGGGTAATGTCAAATCCTAACTTCTTATAGAGTAAGATCCCTGGCTGGTTAGTTGCTCTAACTTCCAGATAACATTGTTTTGCATTATAGTGAAGCATTCCTACAATAGCTCTATCCATCAAAGCTTGTGCCACACCTTTACGCCTTCCTTGAGGTAA
>JAENXI010000042.1 GCA_016649625.1 Candidatus Bathyarchaeota archaeon | reverse complement strand
GACCGAATATTTTTTAACATTGTTGGTGGCCTTTGTTTCTTATTTATATTGAAATAAATTCTGTTTAAAAAACTTCTTACTGATCTACTGAAAAATAAAAATAACTATCTTTAAATTAAAAAAATAGGTGCGCCAAGTTCTATTTCATGAACTTGGTTTTTTAATATTTGTCTGATGACTTCTGGAATAAGCATTTATTCCTCTAAGATTTTCTGAGCTTCTTCATTATAGGCGTCCATAACATATGCTATTCCTGAAATCTTTGATGCTTCTTCAGTCAAGGCCATAATGTCTTTTCGTGACATTTCTGAAATTTTGAAATTTCTGCTGCCAGCCATCAATTGCTGTAAACCAACCTTGAATTTCTTAGAATAGGTGTAGATACCTATTGCTCCCATAGGAATTTCGTTAATTTTTGAACCATATTTTTCTTTAATCTCTTCGTAAGCAACAAAGATTTCATTAACTGTGTTACCATATTTGGAGACTGACTTAGGTAGGGTTCCGCTTTTTATCCAATTTGCTATGTTTTTGCCGACCATTCCAGGAATCATTAAACCTCGTCCCATGCAAACTGCTTTCACATATGGGCTTCCCATTGCGATTGCTTTAAACACTCCATCCTCTGAAGAAAAACCGCCGGCCATTGCTATATCGGGAACCTTTATTCCTCTTCCTGAAAGTTTTTCACAATATTGATACATGAGAGATTGAAGGTAGAAAGTTGGAATTCCCCATTCGTTCATCATTGGCCATGGACTCATACCTGTTCCACCAGGTGCTCCATCAATAGTAAGTAGGTCTAATTTTGCTTCAGCACCATAACGCAATGCCATTGCTAACTCCAATGCTGAGTAAGCTCCTGTCTTTAGAGTAATCCTTTTAAATCCCACCCCTCGAAGTCGATCAACTTCTTCTAAGAATCCTTCTTTTGTGACAAAGCCCAATCGTGAATGTCTTTCAAACTCTTTGATAGCTCCATCGTTAAAAGCTAACTGGTTTTTGTGCAAAGTGGGATCAGGGGATACTATATAGCCTCTTTTTTTGAGTTCTGTAGCCCTCTTTAGAGTTTTGACCTTGATCTCTCCACCAATACATTTGGCTCCTTGCCCCCACTTTAGTTCGATTGTCTCAAGTCCATGTTTTGCTGATACGTATTCAGCTACACCAAATTTGGTATCTTCAACATTCATTTGAACAAGAAGTTCTCCATATCCTTCATGGAATTTATTATATATCTCGATTCGACGATCCATCTCAGGAGCTTTTGTTATTTTTCCATTATTATCCAACTCAAGATTTGGGTCAATTCCGCAAACATTTTCTCCACACACAAGTGTTATACCCGAGATGGCTGCTCCTATTGCAAAGTGTTCCCAGTTTCTCCTTGCAATTTCAGATGAGCCCAACGCGCCTGTAAATAAGGGAATTTTCAACTTTACTTTTTTTTCCCATCCGTATTCAGTTTCTGTATTTACTTTGCTGAAAACAGCTGTATCTGGACCAGCTTTAACTCCTTCTGGTAGACCTTTTGCTCCTCGTGCATAACCCTGAATATTCAGATGAGAATAATCTACTGGATAATTTTTATCTGCTCCAGCAGTCATTTCTCCATATGGTCCAGGGTAAAGAACTTCACGACCTCTAAAAGATGATAACCAAATTTCGCAACCACCTTTACATCCATCAATACATTTTGAACAAATTCCTGATGGTGGGGCAACATTCTTTGATCGATTAAATGTAAAAGTTGCTTCATTTGCATTAGGTTTTCTAAGATTCATTTTAACACCTTATTGTCCTCTTAGAGTTGAACTTTGTATATAATTCTATTTGCAGACATATATATGGAATTATATTCGCTTTATACGAAATAAATGAAATATATGTTCGAGAAAATTGTTGATTTCTGAAGAAAACATTATCATTCTTGAACTTCTTTGAATAAAAACTCTGTAAAATGTTCTTTTTTATTGATAGAAAATTTTTACATCCACGAATTTTTTTATTAAAAATTATTGAATCAAAATTTTCTTTATTTCTTTAAAACCCTTATTTTTGTTAAGAAGAAAACTACAAAATTTTTTGCTATTACTATTACTTTTTTTTTATCGAATTCTGCTTCCGATTTCGATTTCCCTTTCTGGTTGTAGAACTACTACGTCACCCTTGCTGTCTTCAGCTGCTAATATCATACATTGTGATTCAATACCCATAACTTTTCGACTTTTGAGGTTAAGAACAAAGACGCCCATCTTGTTAACTAGATCTTCCGGTTTATACCATCGTAACAATCCACTGACTGATTGTTTTTTTACATCTCCAAAATCAACTGAGATTTTTATGAGATTTTTTGATCCACTTATTTGATTTGCGTTTATAATTTTTCCTATTCTAATATCAATTTTTTGAAATTCTTCAAATGCAACTTCCATTATGACACCAAACTCTTTTTCTAATTAAACTAAAGATTATGCACTGAGTAATAACCTGATCCTTATCAAGCGTGTAGTATTCTTTCTTTATTAAACAAAAGGAAATATTCTTTGTAAGTAGTGTTGATTTAGTGATCTTTTTTATTTCTAGCTTTTCTTTTTAGTTTTTTCAGCTTCTCTTAAATATTTCTCTAATGATTTTCTTCTGACTTCCTGGGTTATGTCTCCACGTGTAATCTCAATAATTTTGCGGGCAACATCACATTTTCTTCTAAGTCCTGATACTAACATATATGCTTCATCCATTGCCAAAAGTTCCAAATAAATCTCTTCCATTTTTAATAAATATTTTTCACTTTTTTCAACCAAATCTTCTCTTATAGCATCTAATGAAAAGCGTCTATATTCTCCTATAACATCCACCAAACCCAAGATATACTCCACAAAAGGGACATTAAGTTCTCTTGGTGTGATAAATCGTTTATTTTGACTCAAACCTAGAAATATGTTAGCTTCGGAATATTCTTGAAGGACGTCGCTAAACATGCCCGTAAATATGATATCGGGATAATCTTTTGACATACTCTGAAGTTCTATAATAATTTCTTTTGCATTTTCAATTAATGTTTCTGCTTCTAAAATTTTCTTCCGGTGAATCCTCAATATTGCTTGTTTAGATAGTCTCTGTGCTTTTCGCATGCTTTTTTGAGTTTTTTCACGGACCTTGTTTTTCTTCATTAATTCTTTTTTTGCATCTCTAAGAATTATTTTTAATCCTGACAAGTTTTCACCTATTCTCAAGGTCTGTTAATATCCTCTACTTATTTTTTATGTTTCCTGCTAAAATTGAGTTTTTGATCTTGTGTATTCTATTTTGTATTTTTTTAATTCAAATTATTGATGTATACATATGATTCCATTAGGAATTATCAAACCGTTTTGGTTTTTCTCTCTTACTGAGTAATACAACTCTGCTCTCAATTGATTCATCTATAATTTTATATCCGATTTTTTCTGATAGTTCAGCTGAAAAATGTTTTATTTTATTATAACTGGGCATCCTTTCGTAACTTAGACGAAGACCGGAAAAACCAACATGCATGTAGGCTTTAGCTTCTATGTATGTGGGAGCTGCTTTCCCAATAATCTTTGCATATTCATCAATATTTTTCATGTTATATCCATCTACCAAAGTCATTCGGATTACTGTAGGACAATTGAAACTTGGTAACAAATCTAATGTTTTTCTTAATTTGCTCCAGGCTTCAGAACTTTGTGGTCTGCAAAGATGCCTAAACTTTTCTTCATTAGAAGCACAAAAAGATACATAGAGTTGTGAAGGTTCTTCTCTTAAATCTAGTAATTTAGATGGTATAGTACCATTTGTTACAAGAAATGTAGTTAATCCCCTTTTGTGCAGTAATTGAATCAAATCTCCAAGAGATTCATATAAAGTTGGTTCTCCAGTTAGGCTTATGGCTACATGTTTAGGTGTTGAAGCTTCACCAAATTTTTTCCAGTTTAGATTTTTATGTCCTGCATAACCACTTAAAATAGACGATTGTGCTTTTAGAATTCCTTTGTAGATTTTTTCTGGTGGATCCTGCATAGGTATCTTTTTTTCATCCCATTTTATGTTTAAGTCCCCCTTTTGGGCTCTCCAACAAAATAGACATTGTTGATTACAACAAAAAAGTGATGGTGACATCTGAATACATTGATGACTTTTAATACCATAAAACTTCTGTTTATAACAAGACCTGTTTTTTGTTAAAGCTTCGTTTAACCATTTACATCTTTTAACGGCAGAATGGTTTCCCACTCTATGATACTTCTGCTTTTTTAGGGCTCTCAGTAACGGTAATGGAATCTGGTTTTCCATGATTCTAGAAACATCCAATAAGTTGTTTAGAAAATTACTAATGTTTGTAGTTTAATAAAAACTATTTTACTTGCACCTTGTAAAACAAAGCAAATTTTTGTTTGCCACTTTTTTAATATTTGCAATTATGAGTTTAGAATAAAAAAGTTTATATGACTTTTTAGCAGATATCATTTTTAAGTACTGCATCTCGAATTAAAATTTTTATGAATAATACCAAGGGGGTGTATATTTTTGTCTCAAACAAAGAATTGTTCTCCAACTTGTCATTCTTTCAAATGTTTAAAAAATTCGGCTTTCTACCGACAAAATAACGTATGGTGTAAAACAACTGAGGAAATGTGCGAAGTAGAAAATTGTACATATGCAATGTGCTATAAACGGAGCCTTTTACCTAAAGGAATCTGTGGAGAAACTGTTAAACGCAAGACAGTTGAAACAAAACCCGAAAATGTTCCTGGTCCCGCAATAAAGCTAAAAGGAAAAACCCTTAAGCGGCTCAGAAATGATGACTTTTTCTAGAAATAGCGGCTCTGTAAATGTAAGATTAAGATAGGGTTTTATCTAGCTTTAATTCTTTTGACTACTGGAGGCTTTACTTTTTTTAGAATTCTATAACCACAAATAATGCACTTAATTTCTCCACCTCTAAGTTCCAATTCTTCAGAAGGGACTATTGAACTACATCTCATGCACTCATAGACAATTCCTGTTGTATCCATTGACATAACCACTTTTACAAAGGAAAAGTAATTTACTTTTAAATGTTTCCTGTGATCCTTTATATTATCGAAGTTATGGCTTGGTATTAACTTGAGAAATAAATCCATTTTTTCCCCTTATCAAAATTTTGGTTTGTCAAAATCTTTCGACATTATTGGAGATATTGTAATAATCCGATCGATTCCTGATAATTCATATACTTTGAGGGAACTCAAGACTTTTGGTCAATCTCTTTTAGATAGTCATAAAAATATTAAAACAGTCTTTTTTCAATCAAGTTCTGTCGAGGGAACTTTTAGACTTCGAAAATTGGATTATATACTTGGCGAAAAAAAAACTCGAACCTTTCATAAAGAAAATAATTGCGTATTTTCAGTCGATATTGAAAAATGTTATTTTTCACCTAGACTTTCACATGAAAGATGGCGAATAGTACAAAAAGTTATGCCTAAAGAAGTAATCGTAAACATGTTTGCAGGAGTTGGTTGTTTTTCAATATTAATTGCAAAGTGGAACGAATTTACGAAAGGATATTCAATTGATATCAATCCGACAGCTATAAGTTTCATGAAAAATAATATTCGCATCAATCGAGTTTTTGGCAAAGTAATTCCATTACTTGGCGATGCAAAAATAATTCTTAAAAATAAATTGTCTAGTATGGCTGATCGTATTATCATGCCGTTACCCGAGAAAGCTTTTGAATATTTGCCCTCAGCGATAATCTCACTTAAAAAATCTGGAGGATGGATTCATTATTATGATTTTGAACATGGAAAAAAAACATCCTATGTATTAGATAAAATAAAATTTAAAGTGAGTAAAAAATTGAATAGTTTAGGTATAGACTTCAATATTTCAACTTCACGTATTGTTCGAAGCATCGGTCCAAATTGGTATCAAGTGGTTTTGGATATTCATATTTTAAAAATTCCAGACAGCTTTTAATAATTCTCATTATTCATTATAACTTGAAAAGAAATGAAAAAACAATTAATGGACATTTTGGCCTGCCCAATAGATAAATATCATCCCCTTGATCTTCACATTTTTATTGAAGACGAAGAAATTATTGAAGGTTCAATTGTTTGTCCAAAATGTTTGCGTTGGTATCCAATTCGTGACGAAATTCCAGAAATGTTACCTGACGAGTTAAGAAAAGAATCTGATGATCTTCCTTTCTTAAAAAAATGGAAAAATAAATTTCCAGAAAAAGTTGTTTTTGAAGGAAATCCTTTTCGGTTAAAACGCTAAAGAATTCTCCTATTTACCATTTCAGTTTTATTAATCTATTTTTTGATGAAGATTTTAAGGCTGCTTCTGCAATTTTCAAGGCTTTTAGTCCATCAATTCCTGATATTAGGGGTTTTTCATTTTTGGTTATGCAATTAACAAAATGTTGCAACTCAAGTTTTAAGGGTTCTTTGAATTGATACTTAGGTTGAACTGTTTTTTTCTTTTGTTCAATCCATAATTCTTGTGAAATATAATCTAGTTTCATAATTGCTTCACTTCCAGTAATCACCAGCTTGCGTGTTTTATATGGCGTCAGCCAATTTGATTCAATAAATGCGCTTTTTCCATCTTCATAAGTTAACATTATTTGCGCATAATCTTCAAAGCTTCTATGTCTCATATTACCTGTTTTTGCATAAACGGCAACAGGATCTTCATTAGTTAGATATTTCATAATATCAATATCATGAATTGCAGTATCTTTGACTACTCCCACATCTCCTATTCTTTCTGGCCATTGGGAAACTCTTTTTGCAGTGGCACAAACTATGTCTCCGATTTTTTTACTTTCGACGGCTTCTCTAATTTTCTGCAGACCTGGAATAAATCTCATAAGAAAACCCACCGTTAAACAAACAGAGTTCTCCTCCGCTATTTCAAGAAGTCTTTTTGCTTGTTTTGTGTTTGTAGCCATCGGTTTTTCAACTAAAACATGCTTTTTCATTTTTAATGCTTTTAGTGCTTCTTTAGCCAATTTAGTCGACCAAGTGCATATATTTACAGCTTCAATTCTCTTATTTTTTAACA
>JAENXI010000041.1 GCA_016649625.1 Candidatus Bathyarchaeota archaeon | reverse complement strand
GCATAAGCACAAAATATTGGAGTCCTGGAGAAGATTACTTAAGCATTATTGTTGAATCTATTAAAAAAAATTTGAAAAATAATGATTATGTTATTGTATCTGAAAAAGCAATTTCAACTGCAATTGGCAATTATATCGATGAAAACATCATCACCGTAAGCTTGACCGCAAAATTGATTTCACGTTTTTGGATGCGGATTGGTTGGGGATATATTCTTGGGATTTTAAGCCATTTTGGTAGAAGACTAATCCAAAGACTAAGAGAATATCCGCTTGATGAGGGAAGTCGACATAAACAAGTAATCTTACAACATGCAGGATTTTGGGAAGCTTTAATGTGGGGTTCAGAAGGGGGAATTGATGGATCAAACCTGCCGTATGCATTTGTTTCTTTACCTTTAAAAAATCCAGCTAAAATTGCAGAAAAAATCTGTCAAAAAATTCAAAATAAACTTAACAAAAAGGTTATTGTAATAATCGTCGACACAGATAAAACATACACGTTTAGAAACTTTCATTTTACCCCACATTCAAAAACAATAATAGGAATCCATTCTTTTGGAGGATGGATTGTATATTCAGCTGCTAGAGCACTTAAACTAAAAAAGAAGTCAACACCAATAGCCATTGGAGGAAGCATTTTACATACAAAAAAAGCTCTAACAATTGCTAACATTGCAGATAAAGTGAGAGGATCAGGTACTGGCACAACAGTGTGGGATATGGCAGCGAGGTTTAACATCGGAATCACAGAAACGAGTTGGGAAATGCTTAAAAATTTTAAACATAAACCAATTGTGATAATAAGAGAAAAAAATAATTAATATTTCTAAATTTAACAAAAAATAAAGAAAGAAAATCAGTTCAAAGCAGTAAAGAATAAACCTCTCATTTTCTTAAATGAAACAAGTGAGAATAATGGAAAAGGATAGGTTAGATATTTTTTTCGACCCTTCATCTGTTGCAATTATTGGAGCAACTAAAAAAACAGATAAAGCAGGATATGTAATATTCAAAAATTTCGCAGATAATAAAAAAAGGGGAATCTATAAAGGAAAAATTTATCCAGTGAACCCAAGGGAGAAAACAATTCTTGGATTCAAATGTTATCGTAAAATAACTGAAATCCCAGGAGAAGTAGAACTAATTGTTATTGTTGTTCCAGCTAAAGTTGTACCGCAAATTATGATAGATGCAGTTTCTAAGAAAGTTAAGACTGCAATAATCATTACTGCAGGTTTCAAAGAAATAGGAGAAAAAGAGTTAGAAGAACAAATAGTTCGCACTGCTAGTGAGGCAGGAATACGAATTTTGGGTCCAAATTGTTTGGGAGTATATTATTCAAAAACAGGTGTAGATACTCTTTTTCTCCCTGAAACAAAGGTTTTAACAACTGGTGATGAAATTATTGCAACTCCTCGTCCCTTATTTGGGAGAATAGCAATAGTTACTCAAAGTGGAGCTTTTGGCATTGCAGCTCTAGACTACCTAGCTGGAAGACAGATTGGTATAAGCAAATTTGTGAGTTTTGGAAACAAAAGTGACGTTACTGAATCTGAGATGATACATTATCTACTTTCAGATAAAGAAACTAAAGTGATACTGTTATACGTTGAAGACATAAAACATGGTAGACGATTTCTTGAAATAGCAAAAAATGTTTCACTTAAAAAGCCTATTGTAGTAATAAAATCAGGCAGGAGTCCTGCTGGAGCAAGAGCAGCAGCATCTCATACAGGTGCTATCGCAGGATCAGATAAAGTGTATGATACAGTTTTTAAACAGACAGGAGTATTTCGCGCTAATGATATGGAAGAATTTTTTGATGCTGGAAAAGCATTATCAATGCAACCACCAGCATTGGGAAAAAATATAGGAATTCTTACAGATGCGGGTGGTCCAGGGATTATGGCAGTAGATGAATGTTCAAGAAAAGGTTTAGTCGTAAATCATTTTTCAAAAAAGACACTAGATAAATTCCAGATATTGAAAAATCAGGGAATTTTGCCTAGGTTTGCTTCAATTTCTAACCCAGTTGATCTCACAGGGTCAGTAACAGATAAAATGTATGAAGAAGCAGTAGATCTTATGTTTCAAGATCCAGATATTCATGGAATAATATTACTCGGATTACATCATCTTCCAGGTCTTCGTGAAAAATACATCGATGGCGTAGCTAGAATTTCAGGAAAATACCAAAAACCTATTGTCATGTGTGATATTGGTGAAACTGAAATGGCGTTATATACCCGTTTCAGATTTGACAAACTAGGTATCCCAGCTTACCCATCTCCAGAGGATGCAGCCAGAGCAATGAATTCTTTAGTCAAGTATGGAGCGTTCTTAAAAAAGAACAAACATGAAAAAGAATACATATCTCATTTTTTCAAGAAGAAGGAACTATAAACAGAGATGAATTAAAACCTCATCACCGTCTTTAATGTTTAGGCTATGTCGCAAATTCATAGGAGCAATAAGTTCTAGAACATTCTCTGGATAATGTGCAACAATAGGAACGATAATAGCACATTTGTGAGAATTTACTAAAGCAGGAACTATTATTCCATGACAAAAACCGTCAGCAGGCATAATTCGGGTACAATTTTTATTTTTTAAAAGATTAGTAAACTCCAAATTCTTTTCAGAAAGCATCACATTTAAGGTTCCAGGATAGGGTCTAAAATGCAGTTTCTCTTGAATCTGGTTTTTAACCCACAATAAAGTAAGGAATTGTTTACCTTCTCCATTACCTGAAAAAATTTTTCCTTTAAGCTTTATTTTTTTCAAGAATTAAAAACACTTCCAAAAGGATTCAGAATAACAAGTTACCAAAACCCTCATTTTTTTAGGTTTATTCTTGTTCTTTTAACCATCCTGCAATTGTTTGTAGAACTTGGTCAGATGACATATCAACAATTGGAATTATCATTTTCTCCTTTGTTTCAATAGTTGGCGCATATTTTGGCATAATTGAATAACCAATAAAAGACCAATAGAGTTTCCCTTTTTCAATTAATTCTTTTGCCACAATTTGACTTGAAGCAAGAAGAGGAAAATAAAGAAATACCATCCCATCTACCCAATAAAGTCCAGCCAATTTACCCCCAGCTATTATAGAAACAAAACGAGCTAGTTTTTCTGGAGTTGAAAAACAGGTTCGCTCCATAATTACAATTTCTTTAAAGGGCTCATAACTAACCGAGACACGATTTTCGACCATAATAATCACGAATACATACTATTGTAGTAGTTATTCCCTTTTATTATTATCACTTTTTTAGAAAAAGTTATAGCGTAGACAGAACATTAAGCCTTCACTAATAACTTGATGGAAGTTTAGTGATTTGTCAGAAATTCGGGTAACACTTATTGGCGTAGGTAACAGCGCTTCCGCTTTAATTCAGGGAACTCAATATTACAAAGATGCAAAAGAAAACACCACTGTTCCGGGGTTGATGCATGTTAATTTTGGTGGTTATCATATAAGGGATATTAAATTTGTCGCCGCCTTTGAAGTAAATAAAGACAAAATTGGTAAAGATCTTTCTGAAGCAATATTTCTTAAGCCAAATTGTTGTGAAAAATTTTCAAATGTACCAAGACTAGATGTTAAAATCTCAACTGGCCCGATCTTAGACGGTGTAGCAGATCATATGAAACAAGTTTTTAACGTATATGACGAAAATACCCATAATAGTGATAATGTTGTGGAGATTTTAAAGAAAACCAAAACAGATGTTCTAGTGAATTATTTACCTGTAGGAAGCAAAGAAGCAACTCGTTTTTATGCTCAAGCAGCTATAGATGCCGGTTGCGCATTTGTAAACTGTATCCCAGAATTTATTGCCTCAAATCAAGAATGGAGTAAGAAATTTGAAACTGCTGGGCTTCCAGTAGCAGGAGATGATATAAAAAGTCAAGTAGGTGCAACAATCCTTCATAGGAACTTAGTTCGTTTATGTATTGACAGAGGCGTAATAGTGGATGAAACATATCAACTAAATTTAGGCGGAGATACAGACTTCTTAAACATGACTGTTGAAGAAAGATTAAAATCAAAGAGGATAAGCAAAACAGAAGCAGTTACAAGTTTAGTTCCCTATGACCTACCAACTAGAATAGGCCCTTCAGATTATGTTCATTTTTTGAATAATAAAAAAATATGTTATATTAAACTTAAAGGTCGAAAATTTGGAGATCGTCCAATTTCAATGAATGTTAAACTTGAAGTTGAAGATTCTCCAAATAGTGCAGGTGTAGTCATAGATTTAATTAGAGCTGTAAAAATTGCGTTAGATAGGAAAATAAAAGGATCATTGCTAAGTGTATCATCTTATGCATTTAAGCATCCGCCAATTCAAGTTCCTGATTCAATAGCAAAAAATTGGGTAGAAGAATATATCGAAGGAAAAAGAGAGAGATAGAACCTCTCTAATGATTCTCTAGGATTTAGAGGTTAATTAAAGCTTTTAAGTGCAGAAAGTCAGAATAACATTATCTGGAGAAAAAGCAGATGGTGAAAGTAGGCGAATATGAAGTACCTGAAGGACTATATTTTTCAGACGATTTTGAATGGATTAAAGTCGAAGGAGAAAAAGTTCGAATGGGGATTAGTGACTACGCTCAAAAACAACTTCGTGAAATAGTGTATATTGAGCTTCCAGAGGAAGGAACAGAACTAATTCAAAACGAACCCTATGGTACATTGGAATCTGTAAAAGCTGTTTCTGATCTAATATCAGCTTTAAGTGGAACAATAGAAAAAGTAAATACAGAAATTCAATCAGATCCTGAACTTCTAAATACTGATCCTTTTGGAAAAGGTTGGCTAATTCTCTTAAAACCTTCAAATTTAGAAGAAGAACAAAAAAAATTAATGAATTTTGACAAAGCAGTTGAATGGCACAAAAATCAGGGATAGATGAAGGAATCCCTAATGTCTAAAAAAATAGTGATCATTGGAGCCCATGCAGCGGGAGTTGATGCCGCTTCAGCTTGTAGAAAAAAAGATCGAGCTGCTGAAATTATCCTTATAACCCAGGAAAAACACGCAGGATATTCACGATGTGGTCTTCCTTTTGTAATCGGTGGGCAAATACCAAATTTTGAAGATTTGATTGTTTTTTCACCCGCTTTCTATAAGATGTTAAAACTGAATTTGAAAACGGAAACCACAGTAATAGAAATCAACAAGACAAACAAAAATGTTAGTGTAATAGATAAAAATGGTATTTCTGAAATTTTAGAATATGATAAACTCATAATTTCCACTGGAGCTTCACCTTTTCTACCTAGAATAAAGGGTTATGAAAAAAAAGGAATAATGTCTTTGCGAACGCTTGAAGATGGAATACAAATTGATCAAAATGTAAAAGAAGGAGCCAAAACAGCCCTTATAATGGGTGCGGGATTAATAGGACTTGAAACTGGCATAGGCCTACATGAAAGAGGCTTAAAGGTCACTATAGTTGAGATGTTGCCACAAATATTGCCTGCAATGTTGGATATGGATATGGCAAATCAAGTCAAAGAAACTCTTGTGCAAAAAGGGTTATCAATTTTAACTGAAAAAAGAGTCGAAGAGATTTTAGGAGAAGAGAAAGCTAATGGAGTAATTGCGGGTGGCGAACAAATAAATGCCGATATTTTAGTAAGCGCATTTGGAGTTCGCGCAAACACTAAACTTGCAGAAGACGCCAAAATAGCTATAGGGGAAACAAAGGCTATAAAAACAAATCAAAGAATGGAAACCAATGATGCTGACATTTTTGCAGCTGGTGACTGCGCTGAAGTCCCTAACTTAATTACTCATCAACCAAGTTGTTCACAACTAGGAACGATTGCAGTAAGACAAGGCAAAGTTGCTGGCACTAATGCAGGAGGAGGATATGCTCTTTTTGAAGGAGTTCTAGCTTCTGCAGTAACTAAGCTTTATGATACTGAAATAGGTTCAACTGGACTAACAACAACGGCAGCAAAAAGGGCAAAAATTGAAACAGTTTCTGGAAAAATAAGTTCCAAAACTCGAGCAGATTATTTCCCAGGTGCAAAACCAATAAAAGTTAAATTAGTAGTAGAAAAAGAATCGCATCGCATAATAGGTTCTCAGATAATTGGAGGAGAAGAAGTTACTCAAAGAATAAACGCGTTATCTTTTGCAATACAGAAAAACATGACCGTAAACGAATTAGCCAAAGCAGACACGGCTTACGCACCACCTTTGTGTGAAACTTGGGAACCAATTGTACTCGCTGCTGAAATTGCATTAAGGAAATTAGGTTGACTCTCCTTACAAATCTTATTTTTTGGTCGGAAAATTAATTAAGCCAAAATAAGGATTACACTTACTCATAGGTGATTCTAAAATGGCTATAAAAGTAGCGATAAACGGTTTCGGGAGAATAGGAAGATTACTTTACAGATCAGCAATAGAAAGAAATGTGGACATAGATTTTGTAGCAGTAAATGATCTTGCTAATGCAAAAACGTTGGCACATTTGCTCAAATATGATTCAGTTCATGGAAGATTCCCTGGGACGATAAAAGTTGAAGATAACAAGTTAATAGTAAATGACAAAGAATTAAAGGTTTTAAGTCAGAGAGACCCAGCATTACTTCCTTGGAAGGAGCTAGGTGTCTATCTAGCTGTCGAATCAACAGGTTTTTTTAGAACAAGAGAGAAAGCTGCAAAGCATTTAGAAGCGGGCGCAAAGAAAGTATTGATTTCAGCACCAGCTGGAGATCCAGATATAACTATTGTTTTAGGAGTAAACGATGATCTTTATGACAACGAAAAACATAACATTCTTTCAAACGCTTCATGTACAACTAATTGTCTAGCTCCAGTAGCTAAAGTACTAAATGACAATTTTGGATTGAAACAAGGATTAATGACAACTATCCACTCAGTGACAAATGATCAAAGGATATTGGATCTTGTACATAGCGACCTACGCAGAGCAAGATCAGCTATAGTTAATATTATTCCAACAAGCACAGGAGCAGCTAAAGCAGTTGGATTGGTACTTCCAGAATTAGCTGGAAAATTAAACGGTATTTCCTTGAGGGTTCCAACTCCTGATGGTTCAATAGTAGATCTAAATGCAATATTGAAAAAAGAGGTTTCTAAAGAAGAAATTAACGCCGCTTTCAAAGCAGCTGCTGATGGCCCATTAAAAGGCATTCTACAATA
>JAENXI010000040.1 GCA_016649625.1 Candidatus Bathyarchaeota archaeon | reverse complement strand
ATTTGCATTAACCCCTTTCTTAACAGCAACTTTACCTGCCATTACAAGTATACTAGCGGTTTTGTCATTAGCACCAAAAAAGATTGTAACCATAGCTTCATTTTGTTTTATCATCTCATTAGCCGTTTGTACCATAAGCTCTAGATTAATCTCATTTTCAAAATCACGATCTAACACAATTATACCATTAATATCCATAGATGACTGAGCTGTTTTTCCTTGTCCAAAAGACATGCTTTCTTTTTCTGCTAAATCCTTAATTAATTTACGATTTTGAGAATTAGCTTTTTTAAGTTCTATAATAATTTTTGAGGCTGTTTTATCTAATTTATTCACAGGAGACCCTAAAATTTCTGAAACTTTCCACATTAATTTTTCATTCTGTTGAATTATTGCTAATGCTTGAAGTCCAACTGAATATCCTAAACGCTCAACCCCATCTTGTATTCGTTCAGTATAAATTATCTTAATAAATCCCATTTCACGAGTATTTTTTAGATGTGTTCCACCGCACGCTTCCACATCCCAATCACCTGTTCTAACAACTCGAATATCCTTTCCTGGAACAGCACCACCCTGATACAACCTAAAACCATACAATGCCTCAGCTTGAGATCTATTCATAAAAGACGTTGTAACTTTAATTTCTGCTATAATAGCCTGATTAGCCAATGTTTCAATTCTATGAATTTCTTTAGGTGTTAGCCGTCGATAATGAGTGATATCTATTCTAGAACTTTTTACGCCTTTTTGTGCTCCATGCTGCCATACATGTTCACCTAAAACACGTCTAGCGGCACCATTAATCAAGTGAGTAGCTGTATGAGCCTTCATTAAAGCATATCTTTTATCCCAATCCAAAATTCCGTAAACTGCATCTCCTTCTTTTGCTTCTATTGCTTTTTTAATTTTATGTAAAACCACATTTCCCTTCTTTTGAACATCCACAACCTCAATTTTTTTTTCTTTGATAACTAAAAAACCATGATCAGCAGGTTGCCCACCCCCTTCAGGATAAAAAGCTGTTCTGTTCAGGATCAAATAAGTACCATTGATCACTTTGAGAATTTTTGCCTCAAACTCTTTAGCGTAAACATCGTCGTAATATATTAGCTCAGTTGGAGCAATTTCACCAATATTTATTTTGTCTTTGTAGGCTTTTTCTTCTTCAACCACTTTTTTCTCTGTTTGCATATGCCTATCTGCCAAGGAAGTGTAAAAATCCGATGGAATTTCAACTTTTATTCCTTTATTATTAGCTATCTGTTTTACCATCTCTGGAGGAATTCCATGTGACCCATATAATTCAGATAAGTCGCGTTCTGGAAAGATTTTTTTATTATTATTTTTAATTTCATCAACTATTCTCTCTATTTTTCCTCTGCCACGCTTGATTGTGCATTCAAATTTTTCTTCTTCAACTTTGATCATCTCTATAATTTCTTCTTCTCTTTCTTTAATATATGAAAAATCTTTGCACCAAAAATCAACTTGCATTGCAATGATTTTATATAACAATTCAGGATCCATAGCTAAATTTTGAAGCAACCGGTAAGTTCTTCTGAATAACATTCTAGCCAAATAACCCTCTTTTATGTTTGATGGAACAATCCCCTCCGAGAGCATAAAACTTAGACATTTAGTGTGATCTGCAATTGCAAACGCATTTTCAATTGGAGTAAGAACCTTCCCTAAATCATCAACAGATAAACCAACACGTTCTGCAACCTTTTTCCTAGCTAGCAATTGATTAGCATTTTTGTCAACAGTAACCAACCCCGAATGCCTTGCAACAGAAAATAATAACTCATTATCAATATTACCTAAATTTGCCATGGAAAAGATTTTTTCAAGTAAATTACCATAAATCGCATGAAAACAACTGGGTACCCCCTGAGATAGCCAAGCTAATCGATCTAAACCATACCCTGTATCAACAGTTCGAATTGGTAATTTGTAAAATTTACCATTTACTACTTTATATTGCATAAACACTAATGTTCCAACTTCAAGTCCTCGAATAATACACTCAACATCTGGACCTGCGTTACCCCCTCCAACCCAAACACTTTCTTTGTAACTAACTTCTTCAGACTCAATACCTAATACTTCAGTCATAAATCTATGATGATACTTTACCGTATCATTTTTCCAGTAAACTTCTTTATCTGGAAAATTAAAAGCATGATGACCTCCCATCTCAAAAATTGTTAGGTGACGACCAAACGTGGGACCTGTATTAGAAATGTCTACTAGACGAATACATGGTTGAGCAATAACAAGTGGATTTGCTGGTGGAGGCACAATTCCCTCAGTCACATAAGGCTGAAAATCAATTATGCTCGCATGAGTCAGATAAATATCATCTCTCCACCTTGCTACCACAGGATATGGATTAATCCGTTTATGTCCATTATTTTCAAAAAAAGAAAGAAACGCCTCTCTCATCTCAGGAAGACTAAACCCCTTTGAAGTAGGAGGATTTTTAAGAAAACTATAACAGGCACATCCATCTGAGGTTGATTCCCCACATGTTTCCTGATCAGATTTTTGCGTCCAAAAATATTCCCCACAGCTTGGACAACACTTTCTGCTAAAACCTTCATTCAAAAAAAACGGAAGTCTATATTCCTTTGCTGGAAATCTGTTCAACTTACTCGACATTACCTTTGTATCCTCTGCAATTTTAAACTTAATGGAGTTTACATGTTCCCCAGATTTAAATTATTTCGCTATAATTCTATCTCAGTAATCAATTATAAGATAATACTTTCCCATATCCTAAAACACACAACTACCAATTAGCTCATCATTTGACAATAAACTAGTTTTTAAGGTAATATCCATTTTATCATTAATTCCACATTTTCAAATTTAAACAACAAATAAACTATAAGCAATTTCTCATCTTTAACAAACTATAAATTAGCTTCATTTAAAATCTAACAATTTTTATTTTTCCACTTAAAACAAATACTAGTTTCTATGGATTATGCCACTTATCAATCATGATTCCTTTTTTTTCGTAACAAGTTTTTTCTAATCCGTATCTTCTAAAAGGTTTTGTCAAGTGTCTTTGTGACCTCGCTGAAGTTATATACATTCCTTTTTTTATTTCTCGGTTAATTATTATTTCCTCTTTTTGTTTATGCTGATATTTTTTATGACACTTATCACAACGGAACCCTTTGTTTTTACCCAAGGATTTAAGACGTTTTTCACAATTTGAACAAACAGGATTTTGAAACTCAATTTTTGGAGAAAGATTCAAAATGCGAATTTTTTCCAGATTGATTGTCAATACTTTTCCTGCTTTATGTTGTTTTACTGCTCCATAAACTTCTACTTGATCACTAACAATTAGTTTTCTAGCTGCTTTTCGTAACAATCCTGTGGGTTCATAAGCTGCACAATCAACCTCACCACTTTTGTCTTTGATTGAAAAAATTACATGTCTTAGAGGAATAATATACGGATTGTTCGAGATAGTTCCCTTAACAATAACTGAACTAAAAGGCTTAAGTAAACTAAGCTTTTCCACTTTTTTTAGATGAACATCAGTACCCTGATTTGTACGGAAAATTACCCATTTCTCTATTTTTTCAAAGGAATTAACTAATGAAAAAGCTTTTTTTACAATTAGAGCTGTTTCACCTCTAATCCCAAAAAGAATCGGATCTGGGCCTCGGGGAGTAATGATAACTCTTGACTTTTCCAAATCAATATTATTAAACGTAAATGGCTCAGTGAGTTTATCCATAAGAAAAATCGAGTTTTTATCCACTTTTCTTTTTTTACCCAAATTGTTTATTTCACGATATGTGATCAATTCAAAAGTGTGATCACAATCAAGTTCCTCTCCGATTGCTGCTAAAGCACCAATTATACCTCGGCTATTGTTAAAACCTATGCTGTCCAATTCAAATTTCTTTATTAGCTTATTTGCAGTCTTCAAACTTACAATACCTTCTATGGCTTTTTTAGAAAATTTTTTGATATCCTGAGGAACATCTTTTTTGTTAAGAAAAACTATTCCTGGATTGGTATTTTCAAACTCAAGATCAGAATGTGTTTCTACAACCTTTTTTGTAATTTGTTTGATTTCATCGTCTATTTCTGAATCATACTCGATTCGAAGACATAATGCTCCATTGCCTCTGGTCTTCCATGGTACATTAGGGTTAAGTCTAATTAAATTTGGATAATCCAAAAATTTTACATTTAACTTTTCAAATTTTTCTACTAGTAGCGCAATAATATGGGTAGTACACCCTTTTCTTGTTGAATCAGTGTCATCTATTCCAATATGTATTGTCCGTTTTTTCAAGCGATATCACTTCACCAGTTATACAAGATGAGAATTTGTACAAAAATTTAGGTAATCCATCTTGTAGTAAATAACGCTTTAAAAGAGAAAAGATTCTAAGCTATCTTTCTTCTACCACAATCATCGTTAAAGTAGATCTTACTTTATCGAGTCTACGTACTCTCCATGTTACAATCTCTTTGAGTTTATCCATTGTATCTGATGTAACTCTTGCAACAATATCATAAACTCCATAAACAGCTGAGGCTTCATGGACTCCCTCAACCTTCTTTAATTCTTTAAGTACATCTGCTTCAGAACCAATCTCAGTATTAATTAAAACAAACGCTGTTGGCATACAAACTCCTCATATTATACTTTAAACGTATTATGCATTAAAGTATTTTCCCTTGATAGTTTAACGGACTAATAACTTTATATTCTCAGATCATTTACTTCAATTAAGTCTGGTTTAACAACTGTGATTATTTTATCTGTTTTTTCTTTTCCAAAATTCACTTCAATATTGATATTTTTTGAATCGGAATAAAAAGCAGTTAATTTAGCTGCTATTACAATCGCTTTTTTGGTTTTGGGGCCTGTTAGTATTGTCGTTGGACTTCCGATGTGTGGAACTTCAAAATAGTAATCACTCTTAGATTTAATATCAATTAATTGTTTATTTTCTTCTTCATTTCTACCTACGATAATCTTGTTTCTTTTAAGTCTAAAGTGTCTTCCAATCTTAAGTAAAGTCACATCTTTCATTGAAATTCTTTTCTTGTGATTAAAAAGATCCTTCAATTTCTTAGCATATTCTTTGCAGGTTAACAAACAACCACCAGCAGGAGAAGGATAATGCTCTATCCCAAATTTTTTTGCAAGTGCGATTTGAGGCTTTCTTGATCTCCCATTAATAGCGAGCAACTTTGACCTATCCACCATACCTTGTTTTTCTATATCCGTTTGATGAAAAAGTTTTGCTGATAGTGGTCTTAATATTTTATTTTTTAAACCTGTCTCATTTTCAATTATTTCCATTGCTTGTCTATGTTGTGACATGGGTCTCTCATTAAGAACCTCTCCTGTGAAGATGAAATCCGCTTTAAGTTCTGCAGCAATTTTTTTTGCCTTTTTTAAAATAAATATCCTGCAGTCAATACATGGATTTAGATTCTTTCCATAACCATGTTTGGGATTTTTTAGCATTTTCAAATAACCAATTCCAACACTCACCTTTTTCAGAGGTACCTCTAAATTTTTTGTAACCTCTTTAACACCCTTTAATCCTTCAACACAAAAACAAAAAGGATTTGAGAAATGCAAAGCCACAACATCAATGTTTTGATTAATCATTAATTTTGTAGACAAAATACTGTCTAATCCACCAGAAAACATGGATATTGCTTTATATTTTTTCATATGAGCGGTAACCAGCTGCTCGTTTAATTAAAACTTTGCGATTTTTAATATTCTTCCTACTTCTTTACAAAAAAACCTGCTTTCATATAAAATACTGAAAAAATTAGAATGTACTTATAGTGTTTTAATATGAGGAAATTCGCTAATCCATGGTTTTTGGTTCAATAAAAACACTCTTACATAATTCTTAAAGTACATTGAGTACATTTCACCTTTTCCACAATTAGTTATTCTTCTAACAGATGTATAGGCCTTAGCTTTTTTATTTACTATACATTTTCCTATTTCTCCCATTTTTCTTGAAAAATTCACATCTTCTGCACAAGCCATATCTTCTGCAAAACCCCCAACCTTTTCAAAAACTGATTTTCTAGAACCTACACATACAGATGGAAAAAGAGGAAAACCAAAATAAGCAGTTACTGTTGATAGTTTGTTTAAGAATCCATAATGGAAAATTGCAAACAATCTATCTGCTGGAGTTAATCTCTCCAAATTTTTGAGGACTCCCGCAACACAAACAATACGTGAGTCATTGAAAGTCTGATACATTTCAGCAACAAAATGTTTTTCCAAAAAAGTATCCGCATCAACAAAAAGGAGAATTTTTCCTTCAGCATTTTTTGCTCCAATGTTTCGTGCTCTCCCAACTCCTCTAGCTTTTAGATCGATAACTTTATCCGCAAATTTCTTAGCAACAACTCTTGTATTATCAGGACTATGACTATCAACAACTATACTTTCAATTCTACCTTCTTTAAATTCCTGATTTTTAATACTCTTAAGACAACCTCCTATTGTGTGCTCTTCGCAGTAAGTTGGAATTATAACCGACACAATAGGTTTTGAATATTTCATTATCCTTGTTCCTTCCCCTCAGAGACTGCAACGTATCTAATTGTACGACTAATAACTTTTTCGTATAATACCGAAACACAAGTTCCAACCTATAATAATCAAATTCTTGTAAAATCCATTTTAAAATGGAACAGGATAAATCTATTTTAACAAACTTCAAAAAAAATTTTGTAGTTTACTTTTATTCTGATTGACATTACATGTATTATTGTATTCTGTATTAATGAAATTGAACAGATAGGCTTAAAAAATAAGACCTTTATTCTTATGGAGATGAGGGTCCGTGGCGCAGCACGGATTTAGCATAAATAAGTCTAAATTAAAGGCGATTGTTTATGTTAAACGGATAGCGCGTCAGCCTTCTAATACTCTTATCTAGTAAGAAGAAAGCTGAATGTCCTGGGTTCAAATCCCAGCGGACCCGCATTTCCAGAAGCGCATTTATACTATTGTTTTCTCGTTTTCTTTTCCCTTTTTTTCAATTTTTTGATGAAGTTTATTTTTAAGATCCTTGCAATTATTCGTCATTTATTGAGTCATAAGGAATAAGATTTATAAGATAAGATAGACAAAAACCATTGTTAGGAATTAAAAATACAATGTCAAGAAATAAATTATTTACATCATTTCTTATTATTTCAATTATACTC
>JAENXI010000408.1 GCA_016649625.1 Candidatus Bathyarchaeota archaeon | reverse complement strand
CACTCAACAGAAAAAGGAAGAACATTAGGAAATGGATCAGGAGTTGTAAGCAATATTGAAATGCGTGGAGGAAAAATGGCTGATATTATTGTTACAGTTTCATACGCTATGAAAGAGGAACTAATTCAACTAGGATTTCCACGGGAAAAGATACATGTCAGATATAACGGAGTTGATCCAGAAAAATATGATCCTAATAAATACTCCTCAGATCAAACTAGGAAGATTAGAGAACAATATGGAATTAAAGATAATGAATTCATGATCTTTTTTATAGGAAGATTAGTGGGAGTCAAGGGAGTGGATAAATTAATTATGGCTATGCCTCATATTTTATCCAAAATTCCACAAGCAAAACTGGTAATTGTGGGAGTTGGCGATTTACAAGAATACTTAATGAACCTAACAAGAACAATGAGATTGGATAAATATGTAAAATTCAATTTTAATTTTATTCCTGAAAAAGAAAGAATACTACATTATGCCGCTTGTGATGTAGCA
>JAENXI010000407.1 GCA_016649625.1 Candidatus Bathyarchaeota archaeon | reverse complement strand
AATACAGTTAGATGCTTGGTTTAGGTTGGCCTCAAGTAAATATGAAGTTGTTTCTTTGAAACCTTAATCTCTAACCCTGTAGGGGTGCTACATGCAGCTCCTTTCTCTAAAGCCGATATAGCTAAAGTGTTAAGAGCATTCTTTGTCAAAGCAGGTGTAGTGCCCAATATATCCTCTGTGGCTTCTTTGGTCAGCTCAAGTACTAGATGAGTTATTTTCCAAGCGTCAGTGTCGATAACTACGTCTTTAACTTTTGCAATTTTTTCTTCGTCCACAAAAACTTCTTGATTCAACAATTCAGTAAATTTTCTTACCATATTATCTCCTCTATAATCTACAACATACTTCGCTAAAATATAAAATGATTACGATATTTCAATTCTTTAAAATTAAATAATGTGTAAAAAGTGTAGACACTCTTATTCAAAAGAATATTTAACAGAAAAATGATTGAACAAAAGAAGCTAAAAGAAGCGTTTATGAAACTTGCTATGGAAAAAC
>JAENXI010000406.1 GCA_016649625.1 Candidatus Bathyarchaeota archaeon | reverse complement strand
AATAGGACTCTTCTTCTATAGCTGACATCGAAATAGTATATGTTCCATCTAAAATAGCTGGAATAAAGGCTGCTTCAACATTGCCATCATTCTCAAATATTAGTGCATCTGGGATTTCATTTACAACCAGATTAGTTTCAGGGTTAAACCCTGAACTTCGACCAAGTGGATCAGTTATCCAGATATTCACAGGGTCTGTATAGACAAAAAGCCCTGGAAGATAATTCATATTATTTAAGAAATCTTGACAAGCAAATCTAAATACTTAATACTGCTTTTTGCCTTGTTTTTCATCTTTTTTTCAGGCTCCTGCATCGAATAATTTTGGGCAAAAAATGATATGGTTAAAATATATAGCAAAAAAACTAGCATGGCGGCGAACATTTTTTTCATTAGGCAAAGAGAACCCCATCAAGCTAATGTAAATTTGGTTTAGCGCGTGCTTTTCTCCAATAGGTCAATAGCACTACAAACACCAACGCGAACAATGCTATTATTAAAAG
>JAENXI010000405.1 GCA_016649625.1 Candidatus Bathyarchaeota archaeon | reverse complement strand
TACTAATGGGTACAGCTGCAGTTGTGGCACAAGTATTGATTGTCTGGTATGCATGGAAGTGGCCTAAACAAGAAGGTTAACCCAAACATCATCCTTTATTATTCTGCTATTCTTTATGCAAATAGTCAATTGGTTTATACTTTATTTTTTCGTCGCTTTTCTACATTCTAATAATACCATTTAGGAAGGAACTTAAAATTTAACCAAAAAAAATGGGGAGGTCGCGGGTGATATCTCCACTGTGGCTGGGGTTCAAATCCCCAATTTAGTGGGCGTTACTATAACGATTAAGAATCCCATGTCCTAAAAGTACAAGGTTTAATTTACCATTGTTTATATTAAATTATGAAAGTGGATCGTCTTTACGATTGTTGAACAGGAAAAAGAATCATCAATTAGCTACTGGAAATTGGTTCGCGAGGGAGAAAATTGGTAGCAACTTATGATACTCAATGGGCAGGTCAATTCTATGTTGCTTATGAGCTATGTAGAAGAGGCTATAG
>JAENXI010000404.1 GCA_016649625.1 Candidatus Bathyarchaeota archaeon | reverse complement strand
GTAATGGCATTCTCCAAGAATGCCGGAGCTTCAAGGTTTTCTGGCAAAGACATACGCCTGTTCTGGAAGCCAGGAGTCGGCATAGCCGCAGGATGGCTGCTCTCCTTTCTTGCATTAAGCCAAGAGATGGTCTCGATAGTTGTTCCAATCCTGCAAACAGAACTACTCTTTATCCTATTCTTTGCCTACATTTTCCTCAGAAAAATCGAAAAATATTCCTACAAGCTAGTTGCAAGCGCCCTCCTGATCATCATAGGCGTTATACTCATCAGCATCAACTAACAAACCATACAAGCATATTAGGAGACTAATAGAGGTACATTGTTGAAAACAGTATTTTTTCCTGAAAAACAAGCAGCATGTACATAATAGACCTTAGTCGTTATTTTTGTTGTAGATTTTTCCTCGGCTTCTTGGTCGTTCTTAGAAGTTTTTCAGACAGTCATTGTTCCGCCTATTCTAAAATTGATTAAGCCTGAAACTATGTCGGTCATAGTATCGTA
>JAENXI010000403.1 GCA_016649625.1 Candidatus Bathyarchaeota archaeon | reverse complement strand
GATATGGACATAGTCTTACGGCGAAGCAAGTTCCAAAGGATATATTGTCATTCTTAAAAAAATAAATTGAAAAAATAGTTTTAATGATATTTATAAAATTTAATTAATGGAAAAAATTTCATCTAAAAATTTCCAAATTTAGGTCTTTTTTTCAGGAATTCTGACTTTTTGCTAATAAATAAAGTTTCCAAGCAATGAGGATGTAAAAGGTAATAAAAAGTATGTATCCGATACTCATTATAATTCCCATCACAATTGAGTAAAAGAAAGCTAAACTGATATCTGGAATTAATAATAAACTATTTGCTAGAATTCCAATATAAGCAATTTTTTTATTGAATATATCACTTTTTAAAAAAATTATTGAAATAGTTAAACCCGTAGAAAATACAGTAGTACGACCAGGCTCCTGTGTTATTATAAAGATTGTTATACCTATGAGAGGTTGAGATAAAGCAATAATTGTCCAAGCTTTATTAATTTGATTGAGAACTGGATATAGG
>JAENXI010000402.1 GCA_016649625.1 Candidatus Bathyarchaeota archaeon | reverse complement strand
AAATAGTGCTATATATCGCATTTCATCATTCGTAATTTTTATGCCAGACGTAATCAAATTCCTCCAATATTTGCTTCCATATTGTCAGTTTCAACTAGTTTCAAAATTTCTGAATCACCTGGTTCTCTAATACTTAATGCTGAAATAATAAATAATTTATTGCATGCAGCAGCCATGTCTATTGCATCACCCTTATAGATTATTATTGGTATTTTTGAGATTTCACCATAATATTCGATCTGTTCTTTTATTTGTTTTGGACAATTGGAAGCTACAACTATCAACTTTGCCTTACCGTTTTTTACATTTTGAATTGCACTATTAACTCCAAAAGATACTTTACCAGTTTTAACAGCTATTCCTATTGCTTTAGTTAAATCTATCATTTCTCAGTTTTTCCTTCCTTCTTATTTTGTTTTTCAAACATCGACATATATAATTCTACTAGTCCAGTTCCAATCGGAATTGATTGACCAACAATAACATTTTCAGTTACTCCAGCT
>JAENXI010000401.1 GCA_016649625.1 Candidatus Bathyarchaeota archaeon | reverse complement strand
TAGTTGGAGTAATCTAACTCAATTATTCTCTACACCCTGAATTTTGGATGCATGTTTAGTTTCAATTATTGTTACAGGGGGAAAGCCTTATTTGTATCCGGAGGCGGTTGCCTCTCGCGCTCCGGGTTGGCATACTCAAGCTCCGGTAGTCTACTATAGTGTCATACTATGGTGGTACCGACTGTAGTCCGGCCCAGCATGGGGGGTTCTCGACCCCTCGACCCGGGTTCGAATCCCGGCCGGAGCACCAATTACAATTTCTATACTGCCAGATACTTTTGTCTGATCAATGGTATTGCAACAATAGTGAAAGAAGTCAAAATGCCTATAGCAAAGCCATTGACACCAATACCTTGGGATGTTAAAATATCCACGAGTGAAATGGAGATGTTTATAGCTCCTGTCGAGGGGGCTAGATTATGAGTTTGTTCTATTGCGTAATATAATGTGTAATTTCCACTAATATCGGGAACTGGCAAGTGTATTTCTGATAAACCATCTCGT
>JAENXI010000400.1 GCA_016649625.1 Candidatus Bathyarchaeota archaeon | reverse complement strand
TATAAAGTTAAGCCTGCAACTTCTTCAAAAAAAGAAATTCCTGAAAAAATATTTTCATCAAATAATCATATTTGTGCTGAATTTATCTCTGCTCTCTTTGATTGTGATGGTCATGTTTGCGAGAACAGAAATGAAATACAATATGATACTAAATCTGAAAAATTAGCTTTTCAAATAACAAATTTATTAAGAACAAGATTTAAAATAGAAAGCCAGATTAAAGAAGAATACAAAAGAGCAACAAACGGAAAAAAAGAAAAGCAAAAATATAATACTACAAAATCTAATTTTATCACTTATAAAAGCAAGACTAAATGCTTGAAGGCCTGGTGGATTGAGTTAAAAGAAGATATAGGGATAACATATTCTACTCTAAATAAAAGATTAAAAAACGGTTGGAGCATAGATAGAGCATTTACTGAACCAAAACACAAAGAATTTGATAGATATGCTTAAAATAAAAGTTTTATCAAGTAGTAGTAAGGGTAATTGTTATATGATAGAT
>JAENXI010000003.1:11372-16544 GCA_016649625.1 Candidatus Bathyarchaeota archaeon | reverse complement strand
CAGCGTCAGATGTGTATAAGAGACAGGGTATTTGTTGTGAACAGAAAAATTTAACGATTTCTGAATTATTTTAACTAAAAATTTAGGTTTTAATTTTTTTTTAGCTGTTAGTTCTCTTTTATTATTCGAAATTCGTAAATTCGAAAGTTTTTGTTCTAAATGGGACAACAATCCTCTAATTTGTTACAAATAAGTCGTAAAGTTTAAAAGAAAGACGCATCTTGAAAGAAACATTTCCGATCAAAAAATTGGTGATAATAAATGAATAACCAAATTACAGCTTTGGAAACAACAGAGGTGAAGATAATGAATAAAAATACCTGTCCCGATTGTGACACAACTCTATCAATTCCAGTTGATGCCGAAAAAGGTGAAATTGTTAGCTGTGAGAGTTGCGGACTTGAACTCGAAGTAAAGGAAATTAAAGATGGGTGTCTAGAATTACAAGAATTAACTATCGAGGGAGAAGACTGGGGCGAGTAACTGCTCTTATTGAACTCGTTAACTACAGAGATAAAATATCTAATTTTTTCTTATAACTAATTTTTTTGGAGATACTACAAGATGAGCATTGCCCTTCTATACGAACGTTCTGAAACAGATGAAATGGGGATAAAACTAACTGCTCAAAAACTTGGAGTAGACTTGACCTTTATACCATTTCGAAAAATTGCGTTCTCGATATTCAACAATAATTTCTTAGCTAAAACCAAGGGTAAAGTTTTTACACAGATTATAGAAGATACCAAAGTCGTTTTAAATAGAGCTCAAAGCAAGAACAGAAGACTTCAAGCGGGTTACCTTTTTGAACTCTTAGGTAAAAAAACCGTAAACTCCTCTTCTATTGAGTTTATTTGTTATAGTAAATTAAGAACTCTACTTCATTTATGGAAAGAAGGAATTCCTATTCCTAAAACAGTTTTTATTCCTTGTGACTCATCAAACATATTAAAAAATGGAAAAATCCTTCACAATGAAATTGATATTGCGGATCTTTTTCAAGATACTCTACTTCTAGATGAAGGAATAGTAATAAAACCAGATTCTGGCACTCATGGAAAAGGAATTCTACTTTCAAACAATCGGGAAGAACTACTTTTCAATATTCGAGAAACTAAGCCATCTATTATAAATCCCATAGGTATCGTTGCCCAAGAGTATATTAAAAAATGGTTTTTTGATTTAAGAATAATAGTATATAAAGAAAAAGGAAAGCCTCCAATTTGCCATCCAGTAGCGCTAGCAAGAGCTGGACTTAAAGATTTTCGAACAAATACCTATTTAGGAAACGCCGTTTTTGCTGCAAAACTACCCTCCAATATCATAGATTTATCAATTAAAAGTGGCAAAGCGCTTAGTAAAGATCAAGAAGCTTGGCTTTTTGCCCTTGATGGAATGATAAATATTCAGGAAAATAAACTTGTTGACGACTATCAACTGAAACTTGAACTTGAAAAAGCGTTAACTGTTTTTGAGTCACTACGGAAAATTAAAACTGAGAAATATAAACAAAGTGACTTCTCTTTGTGGAATGATAAACTGGAAAAATCGTTCCAAGACTATATGGTTACTAAACCTTATCAAAAAGTTAAAAATATCATTGATGAAAGCATAGAAAAAAATAAAGATGCTATTGTTTTTCATGAATCGAATTCTTGCCCAGAATTCTGGGAGCATACACGGTTAATTGCTGGAATTAATGTTGCAATTCCGTTGATAAAAGGTGCTAAAAGTCTAATATGATAATACTCTTTAGGTGATAATCTTGAAAATTGGAATAGTAGGTGGTTCAGGATATGTTGGTGGAGAACTTCTTCGTTTATTGCTTCTTCACCCAAACATCGAAGTTACTATGGTCACATCTCGTCAGAGTGTTGGTGATTATGTCTTTAATATACATCCCAATCTTAGAGGTGTAACTCAGTTGAAATTTGTTCCTCAAAATATTTCTGAACTGCAAAAAAATTGTGACCTTGTTTTTACAGCTACTCCACATGGTGGTGCAGTGAATCTAATTCCAGGACTTCTGGAAGTAGGGCTAAAAGTTATTGATATGAGTGCTGATTTTAGACTAAAAAATCCGGATGACTATGAAAAATGGTATGGGTGGACACATTCTAACTCTGATCTTCTCAAGACTGCTGTTTATGGATTGCCAGAACTTCATAGAGACGCTATTAAGAACGCAACTTTAGTCGCGTGTCCAGGATGTATGGCAACAGCTACTATTTTGGGATTAGCACCAATAGTTAATGCAGGACTTGTTGAAACAGAAAAGATAATTGTAGACCTAAAAGTAGGATCTTCAGGCGGAGGTGGTAAACCTACGATAGTCTCCCATCATCCTGAAAGATTTGGTGGAGTACGTCCATACAAAGTCACTGGACATCGCCATATTGCCGAAGTTCAGCAAGAGCTAAATAATTTAACAAAAAGCAATTGTCTAGTCTCATTTACACCTCATGCAGTAAATATGGTTAGAGGTATTCTATCGACAATTCATCTTTTTCCACAACAATCTCTTACAAATAAGGATGTTTGGAAAGTTTTTCGAGATTATTATTCAGGTGAACCGTTTATTCGTTTAGTTAAATACAAACGAGGCCCATACACATTACCCAATCCAAAAATTGTACTAGGAACAAACATTTGTGACATTGGATTTGAGATCGATTCGCGGGTTAATCGTCTGATAGTTTTCTCGGCCATCGACAACATGGTTAAAGGTGCTTCGGGTCAAGGTGTTCAATGTTTAAATATACTTATGGGAGTTCCTGAAGAAACAGGTCTAAACAGCATTGGGTTTCATCCGATGTGATTTAATATGTTGATAGTTGCTAAATTAGGTGGAAGTATTCTAAAAGATGGTACTTCTTCAAATCTGGTTGAAGATGTAAAAGAAATACTAAAAGATCATAAAATCGTTTTTGTTCATGGAGGTGGTTCCGAAGTTACTGACGTAGCATCGCGCCTAGGTAAAGAACAGAAATTTATAGTCTCTCCTCAAGGATTCCGAAGTCGATACACTGACAAAGAAACTATGGAGATTTTTTGCATGGTAATGGCTGGAAAGATTAATAAGAACATAGTTTTAGCACTTGAGAGACAAGGGATATCTGCTGTTGGACTATCTGGTTTAGATGGCTTTCTTCTGAAAGCAAAACGGAAAAAACGTTTAATTGTTGTTGATAAAAGAGGTCGAAAGAAAGTAATTGACGGCGGTTATACTGGAAGGATAACTGAAGTAAATACAGAACTGTTGAAATCTTTACTCGAAAAAAACTACACTCCAGTTGTAACTCCAATTGCAATTAGTGAAGAATTTGAATCACTTAATGTTGATGGGGATAGAACTGCTGCTGCTATTGCTTGCAGTCTTGCTGCTGATTGTTTAATATTATTAACTGATGTTGAAGGTTTGATTTTGAATGGAAAACCTGTTTCTAAACTTAAAGTTTCTGAAGTCAAATCAATTCTTTCAGAGATCGGACAGGGAATGAGCACTAAGATTCATGCATCCCATGAAGCACTCAATAAAGGGGTACCTGAAGTAATAATAACCTCTGGTTCAGGCAAAATGCCACTTTCTAAAGCTTTGAATCATAAACGTGGAACTGTGATTAGCAATGAATGAACAAGAGATATTTGATATAGAAAATAACTTAATGGCAAATGTCTATGCAAAAAAACCATTGGTTCTAGTGAAAGGAAAAGGTACTATAGTATGGGATATCCAAGGGAAAAAATATTTAGATTTTACAAGCAGTTATGGAGTTGCAGCTTTAGGTCACTCTCACCCAAAAATAGTGGAGGCGATAAATGAACAAGCATCCAACTTGATTTCGTGCCATTCAGGTTTTTATAATCCCAAACGTGCTGAATTACTTCAAAAACTTGTCCATCTAACTCCTAAAGGGCTGAATAAGATTTTTCTATCAAACAGTGGCGCAGAATCTGTTGAATGTGCAATAAAGTTAGCCCGAAAATTCTCTGGAAAAACTGAAATAATTGCTTTTATGGGTGCATATCATGGCAAAACTATGGGTGCCCTATCTGCTACTTGGGATAAAAAATATCGTAAACCCTTTGAGCCTTTGGTTCCAGACATTAAACATGTTCCTCCTGATAACTTAGATAAATTGCAGAAAGCTATAACCGAAAATACTGCAGCAGTTTTGATTGAACCAATTCGCGGTGAGGGTGGTGTTCGTGTTCCTTCAAAGGGATTTCTTCAAGACGTTAGAGAAATATGTGATAAGAACAAACTTCTCTTAATTCTAGATGAAGTCCAGACAAGTTTTGGTAGAACAGGTAAATTATTTGCATTTGAGCATTGGAAAATTACTCCTGACATTTTATGCTTAGCAAAACCATTTGCGGGCGGTTTACCTATTGGAATAACCGTGGCCAAAGATCATATAATGTCCTCTCTTAAAATTGGTGAACATACCAGCACTTTTAGTGGTGGTCCAGTAGTTTGTGCCGCTGCAAGTGCAGCAATTACAGCTCTTCAAGAAGAGATGCTTGTGGAGAATGCTGCTATTAACGGAAAATATTTTGTGACTAAATTAGAAGAACTAAAAAACAAATATAAGATAATTAAAGAAGTTCGAGGTTTGGGTCTAATGTTAGCTATTGAACTGAGAAAAGATGTCGCGAAAATTATTCAAAAAGGATCAGACAAAGGTCTACTTATTTTGAATGCAGGACGAAATGTTTTGCGTTTTTTACCTCCACTTGTAGTTACCAAAGATCAAATTGATCAAGCTATAGCTGTTATTGATTCAATACTTGGAGAAGAACAAAATGGATGATCCAAAAGTACGATTCTTAACTAACTTGTTAGGAATTTTTAGTCCTTCCGGTTGTGAAGAAGCCATCTCTGACTTTCTTGTTATAGAAATGGAAAAGTTGGGGTTTAATGTAAAAAAAGATTCTGTTGGTAATGTTATAGGAGAAATTGGTGTGGGCAAACCGACAATACTTCTATGTGGACACATGGATACTGTTGTTGGTCATCTTCCATTGCGCATTGAGAACGGCAAAATCTATGCAAGAGGTGCAGTTGACGCAAAAGGTCCCTTAGCTTCAATGATACTTGCATCATCATCTGTTGCGAAAAATCCAAATTTCAAAGCTAAACTAGTGGTCGCTAGTGTCGTTGAAGAAGAA
>JAENXI010000003.1:0-11274 GCA_016649625.1 Candidatus Bathyarchaeota archaeon | reverse complement strand
TATTTGGAGAACCTAGTGGCGTAGGAAATATAACAATTGGTTACAAGGGCAATCTGCACATAAAAATAATTTGTAAAACAGAAACTGGGCATTCCTCTACACCATGGGCCTATGAAAATGCTCTTGAAAAAGCCTTTGAGGTTTGGGAAAAAATTAGCCAAAAATTTCCTTCAGCGAAAATTCCGTCCAGTCCATATACTTCAATTACAGCTTGTCTAACACAGGTAATTGGCGGATTTGCTAATTCTGTAATACCTTTTAAAAGCGAAATGCATGTTGATCTTAGAATTCCTCCTCAAACATCTTCAACAGAAGTTTTCAGTGAAATAAAGAAAGTTATTGAAAAATATTTATTTGATAATCCAAAAGTAAAGATTACTTATTCAATAGAAGATTCAAATGAACCTTTTGAGGTGGATAAAACTTCTCCTTTGGTTAGAGCTCTTTCTTTTTCAATAAGAACAATTAACAAAAAACCTGCCGTTTTGTTGAGGAAAACTGGTACTGGGGATATGAATATTCTCGGTCGCGCTATTCAAGCTCCAATAGTTACATATGGTCCTGGCGATTCTCATTTAGACCACACTAAAGATGAACACATAAAAATTCGCGACTATCTAAAAAGTATAGAAATCTATGAAAAAACTATTCTTAAATTGTGTGAGTTGCATGCTAAAATAGGAAAATAACTAAGTTATTCCTAAATTAGTCTTTTTATTTGTTCAAATTAAATTCTTCATGAATTGCACTAACTGCTATCGGACCATCTCTCTCTTTTACAACAAAAGATATGTTCAGTTCTGAAGAACCTTGAGCTATCATATGGATATTTATTTTCTTTTTTGCAACTGCTGAAAATATTCTAGATGCAACTCCTAATGAACCCTTCATGTTAGCTCCCATTGCAGCTATAACGCAAACGTCATCTTCTGATGTTATTTTATTAGCTAAATCTCTTCCCAACAGAGCAATTTCTAATGTACTCATGGCTCTCTCTAGTTGATTATTACGAATAATAATCGAAATATTTGCTTCAGACACTGCTGTTGAAACCATCATGACATTTATGTTGTTTTTTCCTAGTATTCTGAATATTTTTGCGTAGCTTCCTGGTGCACCAACCATTCCTGCCCCCCTAATATTAATCATAGAGACATCTGTGATCAATGCTATTGCCTTAACAACTTCTTTTGATTCAACTTTAGCGCCTTCCGAGATCAATGTTCCGTGATTTTTAGGATTGAAAACATTTCTTATTCTTACTGGAATGTGTTTTTTAATAACTGGTTCTAGTGCTCTGGGATGCATAGCTTTTGCTCCGAATATTGCCATTTCAGCAGCTTCCCCGTAAGATAGTCCAGTTAGCGTTTTAGCATCTAAGATAATTTTTGGATCTGAAGTCATTATTCCATCAACATCTGTCCATATCCAAACTTCATCAACATCAAGCGCAACCCCCAAAATAGTTGCAGTATAATCTGATCCTCCGCGACCTAACGTGGTCAATACACCATCTTGATTTGCAACTATGAATCCAGTAATGACCGGAACCACATTTTTCTTCAGTAATGGTTTAATTCTTTCAATAACTTGATGGGTTGTAAAATTCATTAATGGATTTGCTTCTCCAAACTTCGAATCTGTAACTATACCCGCTTCTTTTCCTGTAAAATACTGTGATTCAAGATTATAATCTCTTAGAGTAGCTGATACTATCAAAGCTGCTAATCTTTCTCCGAAAGACAAAACTTGATCTTTTGTTTTTAACGTAAGTTCGCCAACATAGCATATGCCAATTAGAATTTTTTCAAGCTCTTCAATTATTTTCTTTGCAGAATGTTTTGTTTCTTCTTTCAACTTTTTATTTTCAATTGCAATATCTATTGTTTGCAGGTGTTTCTCTGTTAATTCCTTAACAAATTCTTGGATCCTTCCTTCTTTTCCTTTTGTCAGTTCTTCAGCTTCATGAATAAGTTGGTTTGTAACACCTGCCAAAGCTGAAACAACAACCACTACTTTATCTCCTTTTTTAGAACTATTTCTCACAATATTGGCTACATTACGAATATTTTCGCCAGTGCCAATTGAAGTTCCTCCAAATTTCATCACTATTATCTTCAATTATTTCCACCTTTGTTAATTTTAACTTAGTATTTTATTTGCTAAATGATGTTTTATGTCTAATAGATCTCTTAAAACTGCACTAGCAGTTTCGATCCCACCTGCACCTCTACCAATTATTGTTTCTCTTCCAGCGTATTCTGAAACAAATGTTACTGCATTGAGGACCCCGTTTACACATAATGGATCATTTCTTTCTATCTCTTTAGGTGCTACAGTTGGTTTTCCGTCTATTGATCCAATTAACTTTATTCTTTTTCCTTTTTTAGAAGCAATTTCAAGTGCATTGAGAGTAATATCGCGAATTCCTATTATATCCACATCTTTTAAAGTAAATTTTTTATTCATTATCCAGTTTCCAATAATAACAACTTTAGCGGCAGAATCCAGCCCATCTATGTCCATTGCTGGATTAGTTTCTGCATAACCAAGTTTTTGTGCAGATTCTAATGCTTTTTCAAAAGTAACTTTTTTTTCTGCCATTTCTGTGAGAATATAATTTGTAGTTCCATTTAAAATTCCATGGATCTCTTTTATTCTATCCCCCTCAAGACACTTTTTTGCGAACTCAAGAATTGGGGTACCTCCTCCAACTGTGCCGCTAAAACGCAATAGAACTTTGTTATGTTCTGCTAGTTCTATTAATGTGGGAAAAGAGAGAGCCAATGGACCTTTATTTGTGGTCACTACATGTTTTCCTGTGTTAAAAGCTGTTTTGATATTTGATATCCCTGGTTCACCAGTTGTGATGTTTGTAGAAGTTGCTTCAATCATTATTTCTGCTTCGATTGATTGAATTATGTCTTGCCCAGACATTTGTCTATGTCCAAATACAGAATCGGCTGCTACTGTCCCTTCTCTTTTTTTTATGCTCTGAATTCTTTTTAAGTCTAGTCCTTTAATATTTATTGCAGCGCCACCTCGATCAGTGATCGCAACAACTTTCGGATTGAACCCGTAATTTCTAAGATTCTCTATTTTTCGTTGTAAAAAAATATCTGTTAAACTTTGTCCTACAACACCGTACCCAATTAGAATAATTCTCAAGATATCACCTCTGAATTAACTAATGGATTACGCTTTTTGAGACCTAAAATCTTTTCAATAGCTTCAATATCTGCTTTTACTTCTATGGGTTTTTTACATATTTTTATGGCAGTATCTGGATCCTTTAATCCATGACCTGTTGTAACACATACAACATGTTCATCTCTGTCAACGTCTCCTTGATCAATTAACTTCTTTAATCCAGCAATTGAAGATGCGCTAGCTGGCTCTACAAACAATCCTTCTGTTTGAGCTAATAACTTTTGAGCGTTCAAAATTTCTTCATCAGTTACCATTTCTGCGGTTCCATTTGATTCTCTTATGGCTCTTAGAGCTTTTTTCCAGCTTACTGGAGCTCCAATTCTGATAGCTGTTGCGACCGTTTCCGGAGAAGTAACAGGTATAACTGTGTCACTTCCATTTTTAACTGCGTATACTATGGGTGCTGATCCTGCTGCCTGTATTCCTGTCATTTTAGGTAGTTTATGCAAAAAACCTAATCTGTGATATTCTTTTAATCCTTTCCATATAGCACTAATGTTTCCAGCATTTCCCACTGGAACCACAATCCTGTCTGGCATTTTTTGATTTAATTGATCACAAATTTCAAATCCTAAAGTTTTTTGACCTTCAATTCTAAAAGGGTTAATCGAATTAAGAAGGTAAATGTCCTTGTATTTTTCCGAGAGTTTAAGTACAATTTCCAATGATTCATCGAAGTTGCCACGTACTTGAATAACTTTGGCACCGTAAATCATTGCTTGTGACAATTTTCCATAAGCAATTTTTCCAGCTGGAATAAGTACCGCACATTCAAGTCCCGCTCTTGCGGCATAAGCAGCTAATGAAGCAGAAGTGTTGCCGGTAGAGGCACAAATCACTGATTTTACGCCCAGTTCAACAGCTTTTGTTACTCCCACTGTCATACCTCTATCTTTGAAGGAACCTGTTGGATTTTCTCCCTCATTTTTTACATAAAGTTGTCTTATTCCCAGTATCTTTCCTAAACGTTTGCTAGTATGAAACCCTGTTCCTCCCTCATTAAGAGAAACAATCTTTGAGAAATCTTGAACTGGCATAAAATCCCTATACCTCCATACTGAAAGGGGGACTTTTTGCCAATTGCTTTTACTTAATGCTTTATTTATGGCGTTATAATCGTATTTTATTTCTAAAAGATCTCCACATTTTTTGCAAAAGTATACAATTTCATTTATTTCGTATTTTTTTCCACAATTGATGCATTCTTGGTACGCCATAATGATTTCTCCATAAGAATAATCTTTCTATTTTGTTGAATGTGCTTGTTTAGATATTATTATATCTTCTAAGCTAAAAGATGTGATAGTAAACTTTTTGTCATCTTTTTTGATTTTTTGTTGTATTAAATTTAAATAATGTTTTTTGGGTTGATAGTCTAGATTAAACCAATTTAATTGCATTTTAACACACCATGTTGGACAAAACTTCATAAGCTTTGAAACTATCCTTTTTTTCTACAACGATAATTGTTTCGGTCCAACAAGAAATAAATTCTATAACATTTACTTTTTGTTCTGATAGTAATGTTGTTAGAAATGCAACTACCCCTGGCGTTGCTTCTAGCTCTTTTGGAGAGTGTATAACTATCATTGTGCAATTATCATGTTTGACTAATGCATTGACTCTTTCAGGTAAATCTTTCTTATCTAAAAGGTAAACAAACTTGTCGGGAAGATCCACTTTCATCCCGTTTTTAACACTAATCTCTTTACTTGTAATGATTACTGATTTTCTATCATAAACAACTAATACGCTCTTTTTTAAAACTTCTAGAACTTTTTCCTCTCTTTTTTGTTTATGCTTCTGTAGGTCTTCTGCAAATCTTCTTAGAGCCGCTTTTACAGCACTCGTGTTTTTTGTTGCTAGTTCTTCTTGCACTTGTCTAGATAGTTCGCTAAGATTTACTATTCCCTTTTCTAACGCTTCTAGTAAATATGGTTTGTTTCGAAGGTGTTTTCTCACATTTTTAGCGATAGTCATGGTGCAATAATGTATCGTTTGGTACACTTAAAGCTTATTATGTAACAAAAAAGTCACAACCTTTAAGAATACTGCCCTGTGGTAGTTGGAATAATTTCTCTCAAGAAACAGGGGAAGCAAAAAATGACAGAAAAAATTGTGTTGGCATATTCAGGTGGATTAGATACTTCTGTTCTAATCAAATGGCTCCAAGAAAAATATGCTGCAGAAGTAATAACGGTTACAGTTAATGTTGGCCAACAAGAAAATTTGAAAGAAATAGCAGAAAAAGCTAACAAATTAGGCGTTTTAAAACATTATTCAATTGATGCTACAAAAGAATTTGCAAAAAATTATGTTTTTCCAGCAATAAAAGCCAATGCTCTATATGAAGGAAAATACCCAATCAGTACAAGTTTGTCTCGTCCACTTATCGTTTATAAAATGGTGGAAGTTGCAAAGAAACATAATGCCACAGGCTTAGCTCATGGTTGTACTGGTAAAGGAAACGATCAAGTACGTTTCGATATTTCTTTTGCTTCACTAGCTCCTAATTTAAAAATAATTGCGCCAATTCGAGAATGGAACATGACCCGCGAAGAAGAAATTGCCTATGCATTAAAAAAAGGAATCTCTGTTTCTAAAGCTGCTAAAAAATATAGTATTGATCAAAGTATATGGGGACGTTCAATTGAATGTGGAATTTTGGAAGATGCTAATCAAGAACCCCCTGAAGATGCTTTTGAATGGACGATTTCACCTGAAAAGGCGAAAAATGTTCCTGAATATGTGACTATAAAATTTGAATCCGGTGTTCCAACTAGTTTGAACAACGAAGTCATGGAACCACTTCAACTTATAACAACATTGAATACAATAGCTGGACAACATGGTGTTGGAAGAATTGATCATATTGAAGACCGATTAATCGGCATTAAATCCCGGGAAATCTACGAATGCCCAGCTGCAACCGTATTGCTTGAAGCTCATAAAGATTTGGAAAAAATGGTTCTTACCCGTCACGAGATTATGTTTAAACAAAGTGTGGATACTCAATGGACCTTTCTGGTTTATGCAGGTCTTTGGAATGATCCACTTAGAGAAGATCTTGAAGCGTTCATCAATAAATCTCAAGAAAAAGTAGAAGGTGAGGTTCGCATGAAACTTTATAAAGGCAGTTTTCAAGTTGTTGGTCGGTCATCAAAACTATCTCTTTATGATAAAAACTTGGTAAACTATAACATAAAAACTGGTTTTAAGCAATCATACTCCAAAGGATTTATTGAACTATGGGGCTTACAAACAAAAATGGCTAATATATTACGACAAAAAATCAATAAGAATTTGGAGGCTAAAACTGACTTAGAGTAAGTTTAGTATACATATGGGGGGTAACTCTGTTTTGTCAAACTTGTTGAGAGGTGGAAGATTAAAATCTATTCGAGAAGATGTCGCTAATTTTACATCTTCATTCAAAGATGATTTAGTATTAACAGATGCTGCTATACTCATTAATCAAGCTCATGTTATAATGTTAATTGAACAGGAAATAATTAAACAATCAGATGGAGTTGCTCTTCTTAGAGCCTTAAAAAAACTTTTAGATAATCCTTCTACTCTCTCCGGTGAAGATATTCATATGGCTATTGAAGAATCAATATTGAAAGATACTGGCGAAGAGGTGGGGGGTAATCTTCATATTGCCAAAAGTAGAAACGATCAAGTTGTTACAGCAATACGTATACTGCTTAGAAAACAGTTGCTTAACTCAATCAATATTATACTACAAATGCGAAAAAGTTTAGTTGAAACAGCTGAAAATCATATTAACACTCTCATCTTGGAGTATACTCATCTCCAGCCTGCTCAACCAGTTACATTTGCACATTATCTCTTATCATTTATTGATAATCTAGAGCGAAATTTACAAAGACTCATACAAACATATGAACGAGTTAATCTTTGTCCTTTAGGTGCAGGAGCATTAGCCACAACAAGTTTCCAGATAAATCGAAACAGAGTTGCAGAACTCTTAGGATTTGATGAGGTTTTAGAGAACTCGATCGATGCTGTGGGAAGTCGAGATTTCATTCTAGAAACCATAGCTGTTTTCACTCTTATTTCAGTGAATCTAAGTCGCCTATCTGAAGATCTGATTATTTGGAGTTCTACAGATTTTGGTGTTATTGATTTACCAGATAATTTTGCTTCAACTAGCAGTATTATGCCCCAAAAGAAAAATCCAGAATTACTTGAAATCATACGGGCAAACGCCAGTAGAATCTTGGGAGATTTTGTTGCAGCTACCTCAACTCTAAAAGGATTGCCGACAACCTATAATCTTGATTTCCAACAAATTACTCCTTATCTTTGGAATTCAATCAAAATTGTTGATTCTTCATTGATTATTCTGACTAATCTATTACCCAATTTGAAAGTAATAGCTGATATCTCGGACAAATCTAAACCTAGTTTTGTAGCAGCAACTGAAGTCGCAAATTTACTTACTAGAGAATATCACATACCATTCCGGACAGCCCACAAAATCGTAGGAACACTGGTAAACTCGCTAATATCTAAAAAATTAACATTTGTAGATCTAACACCTGAAATGATCCAAAACACTTCTAACATGTTTTCTAGTTGTAAAATAAAAATTTCAGCTAAACAAATCTCTAATTGTATTAATCCACAGAAAATTGTTGATGCTCATAATGTAAGAGGTGGACCTGCACCTGTTGAAGTAAAAAGAGCCTTGTTGGCGAAAAAGAAACAAATCAAAGATGCTCAAAAAACTTTAACGAATCTAAATCAAAAACTCTTAGATGCTAAAAAAACCATGGAGTTAATAATTACTTCTTATCTCTCTTCAGATTTATCTTTAAACGTAAGATTTAAAAATTCAAACTTGTAGGTAGAATAAGGCTTTGGTACCAGTACATAGTTTAAGCAAAAACAAAAAGGCGATTCTAGCATTAGAGGATGGTACCATTTTTCGCGGCAAAGGTTTTGGATCAATAGAAAAAACTTCAGGTGAAGTTGTCTTTTCAACATCTATGGTTGGTTATCCAGAAGCATTAACAGATCCTTCATACAAAGGACAAATACTCACCCTAACCTATCCACTTATAGGCAACTACGGAGTACCCCCCTTAGATCTTGATTATAATATTCCACTTTACTTTGAGTCAGAAAAAATTCAACCAAAAGGACTTGTTATTCATGAACTTTGTGAAAAACCATATCACTGGGCATCCACAAAAACTTTAAACAAGTGGTTATTGGATGAAGAAATTCCAGGAATTTCTGGAGTTGACACCAGACATCTAACCAAGAAATTAAGAACCTATGGTGTAATGCTTGGAATACTTGAAGTTTATGAAGCTGAAAATGAGCCAAGCATTGATGGCATTTTGAAAGAAGTGAAGCATATTTCAGATCCTAATTTAACAGATTTAGTTAAGCAGGTTTCTGTTAAGACACCGGTTGAATATGACGCTAAAGGTAATCACACAATCGTCTTAATTGATTGTGGAGTGAAGTATAGTATTATTAGAAACATCTTGAAGCGGGGAATTAATGTTATAAGAGTCCCTTATGATTTTTCTGCGAAAGAGGTTATGGAATACAAACCAGATGGTGTTTTTCTAAGCAATGGTCCTGGTGATCCAAAAAATTGTGTTGATACAATTGAATGCATAAAAGAATTAGCTGAAAAAGTGCCTTTGATGGGAATATGTCTTGGAGCTCAGATATTGACATTAGCTCTAGGTGGAGACACCTATAAATTAAAGTATGGACATCGTTCTCAAAATCAACCTGCATTAGATTTAATCACTAATCGCTGTTATATAACTACTCAAAATCATGGATATGCAATTAAAAATGAATCTCTTGCAAAAACTCCTCTAAAAGCCTGGTTTATGAATCCCAATGACAAGACAGTGGAAGGCGTAAAACATGAAAGTAAACCAGTATTTGCAGTTCAGTGGCATCCCGAAGCAGCTCCTGGCCCTTATGATACTGAATTTCTCTTTGAAACATTTTTGAAATTAATGGAGGCTAGTTAATCTGCCAAAGTTCGATTGGATACGAAAAGTGCTAGTTTTAGGGAGCGGTGCAATTAAAATTGGTGAAGCTGCTGAATTTGATTATTCTGGAAGCCAATGTCTTAAAGCTCTAAATGAAGAAGGTATAGAGACTGTTCTCATTAATCCGAATATTGCTACTATTCAAACTGATCCGCGTCTTTCTGGTAAAGTTTACCTTCTTCCAGTAACTCCAGAGTTTGTTGAAAAAGTAATTAAAAAAGAAAAACCTGACGGTGTCATTCTAGGTTTTGGAGGACAAACCGCTCTTAATTGTGGAATAGAACTGTCAAAAATGGGGATCTTTAAAAAATATAATGTTAAAGTACTTGGAACTCCTGTAAGCGCCATAGAGGATACTAGTGATCGAGAACGTTTTAGAAAAGTAATGCTTGAAGCTAATGTTCTACCACTGACAAGCAAAGCTGCAACTTCAATTGATGAAGCCTTAGAAGTTGCCCACGAAATTGGATATCCAGTTATAATCAGAGTAGCTTATACTCTTGGTGGGAAAGGTTCAGGCGTAGCCAAAAATGATAAGGATTTAAAAAGAATTGTTAGGCTAGGTTTAGCTCAAAGTAGAATAACCCAAGTGCTTGTTGAAGAATATGTAGGTCATTGGAAAGAACTTGAATATGAAGTAATGCGTGATTATGCTGATAATTGTTTAATTGTATGTAATATGGAAAACTTGGATCCTATGGGTGTTCATACCGGAGACTCTATTGTTGTAGCTCCATCTCAAACCTTAACAAATAGGGAATATCATCTAATGCGCTCATCAGCAATGAACGCCATACGACATTTGGGCATAGTTGGTGAATGCAATATTCAATGGGCATTACATCAGAAATCAGAAGAATACCGAGTAATAGAAGTTAACTCGCGGATGTCAAGAAGTTCAGCACTAGCAAGCAAAGTAACTGGTTATCCACTAGCATATATTGCCACCAAACTGACAATCGGTTATCTTCTCCCCGAACTTATCAACAAAGTAACTGAGGTTACTACAGCTTGTTTTGAACCTGCGCTTGACTACGTTGTAATCAAAATACCTCGTTGGGATCTGCAAAAATTCAAAAATGTAGATCGCCACATTGGACCTCAAATGCGCTCTGTTGGAGAAGTTATGGCAATAGGTCGTTGTTTGGAAGAAGCCCTTCAAAAGGCAACAAGAATGTTAGATAACGGCAAAAAAGGGTTGGTTTGCAATGAAGAGACAGAAAAAGAATCAATAGATCAAATAAAAGATGTTTTAGCTAATCCAACCGATGAACGTCTTTATAAATTGATGACAGCCTTGAAATTGGGTATATCCATTGAAGAAATTTATCAGCTTAGCGGTGTTGACCCATTTTTCTTATATAAACTTCAAAACATAATTAACATGGAAAAAAAGCTCCAATCATTGAGTCTAGATCATACTGATGCTGTAGACATCATTAGAGAAGCAAAACGGATTGGTTTCTCTGATGAACAAATTGCTATTTGTCAGCAAAGTGACGAAATGAGTATTCGAGCTTTTAGAAAACAAGCTGATATTATTCCGGTGATAAAGCAAATAGATACTTTAGCGGCTGAATGGCCTGCTAAAACAAATTATTTATACTTAACTTATGGTGGAGACGAAGATGATATTGAACTAACAAATCACACTAGTAAAGTTATTGTGTTAGGTTCTGGAGTTTTCAGAATTGGATCAAGCGTCGAATTTGACTGGTGTGGGGTCCATACAATTTGGGCTTTAAAGAAAAATAATATCCAAGAAGCCATAATGGTTAACTATAATCCAGAAACCGTATCAACAGACTACGATGTTTCCGATAAATTGTATTTTGAAGAGTTAACCCTTGAACGAATACTTGACATCTATGAGAAAGAAAATCCTTTGGGAATAATTACTAGTGTTGGCGGACAAATTCCGAACAACCTCGCAATGAAGCTTGAAAAAGCTGGAGTTAATATTCTAGGTACGTCAGCTAAAGATATTGACTTAGCTGAAGACAGATCAAAATTC
>JAENXI010000039.1 GCA_016649625.1 Candidatus Bathyarchaeota archaeon | reverse complement strand
GATAATAGTTTCTTGCTGTCTTCTTGCATGTAATCCTTTAAACGGGAAGTTGCTTGTGCATATTTAAGAGCTTCTTCAACTTTTCCTTCCTTTATAGCTTTCTCATATTTAACCAATGCTTCTTCTTTCACTTTTGAGCGTCTCTGTATTTCTTCCTTCTTAAGAGCTGGTGGAGTTCCATCAAAAACATAAATAGGTTTTATTCCCAACTCCAACAGCTTACTTGTTCTATAGAGTAATCCACTCAAATGACTTGTAACTTTTCCTGAGCGATCCTTTAATGGTGTACCATTAGGCTGACGAATAATTGCAAGGAACTGGTATAATGCATTATATGCATCTATTGCAATTGTTTTCCCACCCAGATTCTCTAGCTTAATAGAAGTTTTAGGCAAAATTTCCCGAAGTTTTACTCCCAAAACAGACCCTGATAGAATATAGGCTGACAACAACAATAATAAACTTGCGAAGAAATAAACATAGAAGATATAAGGAAGGTTTACATTAAAAGACCGTCTTGGAGATGAGCTTGATGTCAGAAAAACCAACATTATCTTTAGTAACCTGTACTAGTTGTGGAAAACCTATTCAACCTGGAACAGAAGCAACAAAATTCTTCTGCCCTGACTGTGGTGAAATTCAGATCAAAAGGTGTGGAAAATGTAGAAAATTTGGTCGTACATATAGCTGTCCCAAATGTGGGTTTTCTGGACCTTAGGTGAAAATGAAAATGGGTCATGTTATCGTTACCTATAAAGTCTTTCCAAAAGATGTGGTAAATAATTTTGATGAATTAAAGGAAAAAATTGAAAGATGTATGCCCGATTCTTCTTCCCTGGAAGGTTATGGTGAAGAACCTATAGCTTTTGGACTAAAAATTCTTTTAGTTCAAGTAAAATTTCCAGAAGATGAATCAGGAATAGTGGCTGTCTTTGAAAATCAACTTGAAAAGATCCCGGGTGTCAGTCAGGTTCAGACTTTAATGGTCAGAAGAACAAGTCGATAATATTTCGATAATAGATTTAAAGTTTATATAGTAATAAATCTCTGTTTCATCACATTATACGTGCATTGGCACGGAGTGTTTTAGATGAGTGAAATTCAATTACGTGTTGGAGATGCCAGACAAAGAGATGTGGGTAGGGGTATAGCCCGTATTGACCAAAGAACAATGCAAAAACTAAGCATTAGCGCGGGTGATGTGATAGAACTTGTTAATAAAAGGACAACTTCAGCAATAGCTTGGCCAGCTTATAGTGAGGATCAAAATAAAGAAATTATCCGAATTGATGGGTATACCCGTAAAAATGCTGGAGCAGCAATAAACGAGTATGTAGTAATAAAACCGGCAAAGGTCAAACCAGCATTAACTATAACTCTTGGACCTGTTGATATGAGACTAAATGTTGATGATGATTTCACTAATTTTGTAAAAAATCGTTTAATGGAACGAACTCTTGTTGAAGGTGACACAACTCTTGTAATGATGTTAGGTCATGCAATTCCATTTACTGTAACAAAAACACGTCCTCATGGAATAACTAAAGTAACAACAGAAACAAAACTTGTAATTTTAAATGAACCCGCCCCAGAAACAAAAGGTTTACCCAGAACAACCTACGAAGATATTGGCGGATTGCAAGAAGAAATCCAAAGAGTAAGAGAGATGGTGGAACTACCCATGAGACATCCAGAAATTTTCCAAAGGTTGGGAATAGATCCTCCCAAAGGTGTTTTACTTCATGGTCCTCCAGGATGTGGCAAAACCTTGCTTGCTAGAGCCGTTGCAAATGAATCAGAAGCAAACTTTTGCTCAATAAATGGTCCTGAAATTATGAGCAAATTCTACGGTGAATCAGAAGCTAGGTTAAGGGAAATTTTTCTGCAAGCTCAACAAAACTCTCCAAGCATAATTTTTATTGATGAATTAGATGCTATAGCTCCTAAACGCGAAGAAGTAACCGGAGAAGTAGAAAGACGTGTTGTTGCTCAACTTCTAGCTTTAATGGATGGATTATCTGGACGAGGAAACGTAATAGTTATTGGTGCAACAAATAGACCACAAGCACTTGATCCTGCATTGAGGCGACCTGGACGTTTTGACAGAGAAATTGAGATTGGTGTTTCTGATAAAAAGGGTCGTCATGAAATTCTTCAAATTCATACCCGTGGTATGCCCTTAGCTGAAGATGTTGATCTTAAGAAGCTTTCAGAAATGTCTCATGGATATACTGGTGCTGATTTGGCAGCCCTTGGTAGAGAAACAGCTATGAAAGCACTTCGTAGATATTTACCTCAGATAACTCTTGAAGAGGAACGTATACCTCCCGAAGTATTAGAAAAAATGGATGTGAGGATGGATGATTTCCTACATGCATACAAAGAAATTACTCCAACAGCAATGCGCGAAGTTTACATTGAAGTTTCCAATGTTCATTGGGATGATGCAGGCGGGTTAGAAGACGTAAAGCAACAGTTGAAAGAAGCTGTAGAGTGGCCTATAAATAGTCCTGAGCTGTTCACAAAACTTGGAATAAAACCTCCAAAAGGTATATTGTTATACGGTCCACCCGGTTGTGGAAAGACTCTACTAGCTAGGGCAGTAGCAACAGAGAGTGAGGCTAATTTTATATCGATAAAGGGTCCAGAAGTTTTCTCTAAATGGGTAGGTGAATCTGAAAAGGCTATTCGCGAAGTATTTAGAAAAGCTCGTATGGCTTCTCCTGCAGTAATATTTCTTGATGAAATGGATTCGCTAGCTCCTAGACGTGGTGGTTTATCTGATAATGGTGTGTCTCAACGAGTTATAAGTCAACTTTTGACCGAAATGGACGGTCTTGTTACTCTTAGTGACCTAGTTGTTATTGCAGCTACAAACAGACCTGATATGGTAGACCCAGCAGTAATGCGACCTGGGAGGTTTGATAGAATAATATATGTGCCTGAACCGGATGAAAAAAGTAGACTATTAATCTTCACTATTTATACAAAGGGCATGCCTTTAGAGAATGATGTTGATCTGAATCTTTTAGTTAGCAAGACAAAGTATTATTCTGGAGCAGATATCGAATCACTTTGCAGGGAAGCAGCAATGCATGCGTTGAGAAGAGATTTATCAGCTGAAAAAGTTACAATGAAAGATTTCCAAGATGCTTTATCAGAAGTTGGACCATCAGTTACTCCAGATATGGAAAAATGGTATAAAGACTTTAGCAAACAATACAGACAAGTCAAGAAACCTGGCACCCCAGTTGCATAAAGGAGCCTGTGAATTATGCCAATGAAAATTTGGAAAACTCGCCCTGCTTATGGCGTAATAATTGAAATCTTGAATAAAAAAGGTGATTTGACAGATACAGAACTTTTCAACCATTTAAAACGTGAATTTGACGATTTAGGTTATAAAGATTTTAATGAACTCCTCCTCCGATTGGAGGTAGGAGGCAAAATTAATACTGCTTCACTTTCTCGTGGAAAGAGACGTATCGAACTTGTATAAAACACTTCGAACACTCTCTTAGTGTGCTATCGATGACAGATATGCAAGATGCAATAATCATAGGAGGAGGTCCTGTAGGATCTTTTGCAGCTTTGATTCTTTCTAAACTAGGGAAAAAAGTAACTGTTTTTGAAGACCATCCAAATATTGGAAGCCCTGCTCATTGTGCAGGCCATATAAGTATACACAGTCTAAAAACCTTAGGATTATATCCTCTCCCAAAAAAAATTGTTGAAAACGAGTTTTCTCAAGCCAATTTTTATTCACATACAGGATTTTCCTTTCCTGTAAATTTGTCTAAACCCGTAACATGTGCTGTTAATCGTGAACTATTTGATAAGCATATATTTCTTAAGGCCAAAGATGCAGGGGCATGTTTTCATCTTAATTCTAGAGTCCAATCCTTACTAGTTGAAAACGGATTTATTAGAGGTGTAAAAGTTAGTCAAATTAATGAATCAGATAAAATTTTTAAAGCCAAGATTGTGCTTGATGCCGAAGGTATTTCATCTCGATTACTAAAACAAACAGATCTAAAACCTTTAGATTCAAAACATCTTGTTTATGCTGTCCAAGCCGAAGTTGAAAATCTTGAAAATATGCAATCTGATAGAGTTCATGTTTATTTTGGACAAGCATATGCTCCTGGTTTTTATGCTTGGCTTATTCCAAAACTTGATGGAACTGCCAAAATTGGACTTGCAACTAACAAAGGAAATCCCAATAATTTCTTAGACAAACTAATGTTTGATCATCCAAAAGCTTCAAAATATTTGAGCCATGCGAAAGTCCGAAAAAAAGAGTTTCACTCAATAACTCTAGGAGGCCCAATTCCCAAATCAGTTCTAAATGGATTTATGGTGTTGGGTGATGCAGCCTCCCAAGTTAAACCCACTACGGGTGGAGGAATAATTTTCGGATTAAGAAGCTCAATTATTGCAGCAAAGATTGCTAATTTAGCAATTAATAATAATGATGTTTCTGAAAATTTTCTTAAATTGTATCAGGAAGGCTGTATTAAGGCTTTTAGTTTTGACTTTAATACGATGCTTCGATTTCGTCATTTTCTTAATTCTCTTTCTGATAACAAACTAGACAAAATCCTAAGGTTCTGCAATAAGATTGGTTTAAATAAAACAATTCAAAACGTTGATGAAATTGACATGCAAGGACGTACTCTTATCAAGACAATAAGTAAGCCTGCTGTTTCCGTTACATTGTTTTACTTGTTTATTACCTACCTTACTACAAACACTTTAAATCTCGATTAATAACCTCTAAAGAAATAGTTGGTAACTTGTTATGGGTGGCTTTGAGTATAAACAAGTGATAATCTTTCGAAAAGATTTGAAACTAAGCAAAGGAAAAATTGCAGCTCAGGCAGGACATGCTGCTGTTTCTGCTGCGATAGAAGCTCGCAAATATCATAGAAGTTGGTTTGATTCATGGTTATTAGAGGGTCAACGCAAGATAGCTGTGAAGATTAAAAATGAAAAGGAGCTTCTAAAGTTTAAAGAATTCGCGGTTGATCTGGGATTACCTACTTCATTGATTATTGATAGAGGACTAACTGAGATCCCAGAAGGTACAATTACATGTTTAGGAATTGGACCTGCGCCAGCAGAAAAAATAGACCGATTAACTCGAGAACTCAAATTACTTTGAACAAAGGTGCTTTCATAATTGCATGTACCGCGTATTGAAAGTGATCTTGGTATTAGTGTTTACGGTTCAAAAACTAAGGGCATTGGTGGAGGCATTAAACGTTCAGTTGATGATTTCATTGTTGAAGAAACTCTCGTTGATGGGTCGACTGCAAAAATTGACGAAAAACCTGTTAATACAGTATTGTCCGCTTCCTTAAACAAACAAAGATACTTGTTGTGTATTTTGGTTAAACGCAATTGGGATATGTTTATAGCTGTAAAAAATGTTGCCAGACAATTAGGCTTAGTTGAAACCCAAATTAGGTTTGCTGGAATAAAAGATGCTAAAGCATTAACCGCACAACATATAACAATTGATCAAGGTTTGATAGAGGATATATTACCACTGAATATCAAGGATATTGAACTACATCCATTGGGTTACATTCGAGAACATTTATCCGCTTATTTTTTGCTCGGTAACAATTTCACAATCAACATTAAAGAAATATGTAAATCTGAAACAGAAATAAAAAAATCGGTAAATGCAATCGTTGGAGAACTTAAAGAATTAGGTGGAATTCCTAACTACTATGGTCATCAACGCTTTGGAACCAAACGCCCAATTACCCATTTAGTAGGAAAAGCGATAATTGAAGGCAACTTTGAAAAAGCAATATTGACATATTTAACCAAATATAGTGATGGCGAACATCCCTCTTCAAGACAAGCTCGAAAGGATTTATGTGAGTCACAAGATTTTACCCAATCTCTAAAAGATTTTCCTAAACAACTTCGTTTTGAACGATCAATTCTTAGCCACTTAGTTAAGAACCCAACAGATTTTGTTGGAGCTTTTATGAGGTTACCTTTTAAACTTCAAGCACTTTTTGTTCAAGCTTATCAATCCTACCTTTTTAATCTATTTTTAAGTGAACGATTCAAAATGGGTTTTTCATTGAATAAAGCAACCGCAGGTGATTATGTCGTAAATGTGGAACGATCAGGACTACCTATGGTGCACATTGGAAAACTTGTTAAATCTGAAAAACTTAAAGAAACTAATGATTTAATCAAATCAGGAAAACTACGTGTTGCATTACCCTTAGTTGGAATTAGACAAAAATTTTCAAACGGAATAATTGGTGAAATGCAAAAAAAAATTTTTGAAAAAGAAAACATCAAACCAGAAACTTTTCGCGTCCAAGAGATTTCTACAATAAGTGGGAAAGGAGGTCTCAGAGCAATCGGAACACCTCTTAAAAACTTTAATTTAAACAAAATCTTTTCGGGTCCAAACACTAGTAATGAAAATCAATTGAGTCTAAGTTTTATGCTTCTAAGAGGATCATATGCTACGATATTTCTTAGAGAACTTATTAAACCCACAGATCCTATAACTGCAGGTTTTTAACTAACGGAAAAAAAAAATTTATTGCTATTAATGTACATATATTAAAATTGTTAAAGTTGAAAATCAATTAAAATAGTTATTAATAACGTAGGTTTTGGGATTGGAACCTAACGGGAAAATGGTTTTATCAGTTCATAAACCTACTCTTAAAGAAAAAATCTTTTTTTTACTAGCTGGTTTGCTTGTTAGTGTACCCTTTACTGTTTTCTTTTCTGATTTTTCTAATTCTCTTTGTGATTTTATGCCTTTTTTATACGCTCAATTTTGTTCGATTGTGCTTTTAGCTCCTTTTATAGAAGAATTTGCAAAAGTGTTTCCCTTACTTTACAGACATGGTGAAAATGAAAGATAAATAATGAATTTAGGTATTTTAACCGGTTTAGGTTTTGGGATAACCGAGTCCGTACTTTAAACTTTTGTTCTAGGTGCACCTTTTTTTCCCGGCTTCCTGGCATCGTTTTCCATTCTGCTAGCACTGGAATAACTACTTATGGCATAATCAAAAACCAGCCTTTTCGATTATATTTCTTTTCAGTTATTCTGCACTCAATAAATAACCTAGTTTCTATTTTTTCAACTTCTAATTCCAATTTCAATAATAAACTTGGTTTTAACCTATTACTTTGCTTGGAATCTTTATAACAAGACATCTGAGAAAATAATTGTCTAAGAAAATTAGTCTATA
>JAENXI010000399.1 GCA_016649625.1 Candidatus Bathyarchaeota archaeon | reverse complement strand
GTATGGATATCTAATGCTTATGAATTTACGGCTATTACTGAGGGTATATCCGTATCTGAGCTTGAGAATGAGCTTTTAGAAGCGCGTGAGGGGTAATGGTACGTATAATCGTATGAATTATGAGCATTATATTATAATTAAATAGTGTTTTGAAAAAAAAAATAAAAAAATCTAACTATATATAATAAAGAATATTAGAGGATTTGACTGCATGCCTCAGCAACCACAAATTAAACACTTGATAATAGCTAAAACGTTACATGATACCATAAAGTTTTATTGTTTCTGTACCAATAAAAATAAAATCACTCCAGCCTATTTCCCCTGAAACAACTAATTTATTATATTTTTCATCCCATCTAAAGATAAATTCATCATTCGCCCCCTCATAATATGTAAAAATAATTCTTGGTTCATAAATTTCTTTTTCTTCAGATTTAAAAAACCCTAAGAAACCCTCCCAAAACCCTTTCTCTTCCTCAACAATTTCTTCTTCAAAATTAGAT
>JAENXI010000398.1 GCA_016649625.1 Candidatus Bathyarchaeota archaeon | reverse complement strand
CATATACAGGATTAAATTTTAACCCCCCCTGACAGGACGACGGGACGGGCGAAACGGTTAACGTTCGAATGGGGAAGACCATGGACGGTTTATTACCTGTATACACGGTTTAGGTACTATACCTATCCTTATCCCATATTCCAGAAAGGAAGAGGAAGGGAAGGTACCATACAGAGTACAAATAGTATGTGTATGCTAAATCGTGTATACACTAGAAAGAAAGTATGTATGATCGAAAACGAGTAGGTTAAAATTTAACTTTTTTATGGTATTCCCTGCCTCTTTGGACTTTTACAATGGTAATTTGTTACGTGGCAGTAAAATTGCTTAGGTAATTTGGGGTGGAACAAAAAGAGGAAAAAAGTTATTAAAAAACTTGAAAATTTCTTTTTGCCCAATCTTTTACGATATCTTATTGGAAATTCTCTGATTTCACATCTCGAAGCATTAGCCACATTGGTAAATTCAAGGGTTCTGGAAGAATTATTTTTTTCATAACAGAAAAT
>JAENXI010000397.1 GCA_016649625.1 Candidatus Bathyarchaeota archaeon | reverse complement strand
GATACAGGCACTCCCAATTTGATAACAGCAATAAAATATAGTGATGGTGTGGAAAATAGTAAAATTCTTTCACCTGGTGAGACAGTAGTTGTAAAGTACTCATTCTTTTATGTCACTGATTTGGATTATTCTGCAGAATCAGGAATTCTAAAATATACGGGACCAGCGGATTCAGTGACGATAAATGCAGCTGAGATTCCTGAATTCCCAATAGGCGTAATCATACCTGTTTCGTTAATACTTGGTACGTGCGCAACAATAATCCTAAGAAAACAACTTCGAAAAACATCTTGAGCAAATTAATAACAGAAAAACCTCCCATTTTTGCTTCCTCTTTTTGTTCCACCCAAAATTACCTAGGCAAAAATAGTCAAGAACAAAATTACCTATGTAAAGTCTGAAACGAGCAGGGAATACCATAAAAAATTAAATTTTAACCCCAAACCCAACCGCCAGCGAAGGAATAGATTAAGACTCGAGCAGTTTTGGACTCCTTACAATATA
>JAENXI010000396.1 GCA_016649625.1 Candidatus Bathyarchaeota archaeon | reverse complement strand
GTTAAGGCTGTGCTCATGAATAATAGTGGAAAAGTGAGGAATGAGCCAAAAGCAAACACTGCTTCAGAGCTTCTAGTTTTTAGTCCTATGGCAAGAGAGATTCCTGACCATGCTAGCCCGAAAAATGCGATTGTTAATAGCATGAGTAGAATTCCAGCTATTCCGGTGACTGGAGTAGCGCCCATTAGGAAAGCTAAAAACATTATGATAGTTGATTGAATCAACACGCGGAAAGCGTCGCTTGTTAATCTTCCAAGGAGTATCGCGTATCGGCTGACTGGTGTAACTAACATTTTCTGAAGATACCCAGTGTCCATATCTGAAACGATTGAGTTTCCAGATTGTAGCGCGCTGCCGAAGGCGTTTTGTAGTAGGATTCCTGGAGTGGCAAAGAGAAGGTAGCTTTCTGCAGGAAATCCTGGTACGTTTGCGAATCTTTCAAAAAGTTGAGTGAATAGAACTAAGAAGATTATTGGCTGGACTAGTGAGAAGAAAAGGAGTATAGGA
>JAENXI010000395.1 GCA_016649625.1 Candidatus Bathyarchaeota archaeon | reverse complement strand
GCTCCCCCTATTGGACGCTTTCAGAACTTTTAAGGGGGATATTACAACTGAAAATGTTAGATTAAATCAGTTAATTCTTCAATATTAGAGCAATATTTAAAGATTAGATTTTAAAATATTCATAAATAAAAGTCCTTCAATCTTTTAGTTAAAGAGCTTTCGCATCTACTATGGTGGAGGCTAGTAGACGACTTTCGCAACTTTTGTATGTGTGATGAGACTGAAAAAGTGTATCAAAAGTTAGAAGAAGTAATCAGTATCTCTTAAAATAAGTTCTGCTTTTAATTAACTTACACTTCCTATTGAATAGGTTCAGAACTTTTAGTTGGTGTAAGATCATAGGTAAGAAGTTTTTTTTATCTTAAACTAACAGTTAATAACAAAAATATTTTAATCTTAAATCAATATAAAAAGGGACACCGAAGTGCCCCTTTTATTCAATTGTTTATTCTTCTATATTTTATTTTCTATGAAAATAACTCATCATACTTCATTAAGGTCTGCTATA
>JAENXI010000394.1 GCA_016649625.1 Candidatus Bathyarchaeota archaeon | reverse complement strand
ATTGTTGACCCTAAAATATCATGTTGAATTTTTTAAGTAGAAATATTCTCGCTTTTTAGAAGGACCAATAACAGCTATAGATTTAATACTGTTAATAAAATTAATGTCTTTAATGTTTAACTTTTGTGATTCTATCTTAACATTAATAATTTAATAATTCATAAAGAATAATTAACTTTTGAAAATATTTCCTTTAAAGACATGAATTTTCGACTTCGAAAAAGATTTTTATAACTTTATACATCTTTTACAAAAGCATCGATCGGGGAAAGTTATACCCGATTTCTTTTTATCTATCTTATTTTAAATTACCCAACACAAAACTTTACGTAAAAAAATAAAAAAATGAAAAATATTCTAAAACGTTGAAAAACGCTTAGAATATCGCGAAACAAAATAAAAACTAACTTTATTTTACAAATTAAAAAACTTTACATAAAAAAGAGAAATGATATAAAAAATGAAAAAAACAAGAATTTCTATTTTAATAGCAACATTAATGGTCTTAG
>JAENXI010000393.1 GCA_016649625.1 Candidatus Bathyarchaeota archaeon | reverse complement strand
AAGAGAGGCTCACCAGTGAAGCAAAGGCTTTTATGGTTTTAGATAAGGATGGTAAAAAAGCAATAATTGACAAAATACAGTCAGCTCCTTCATCTAAGAATCCTGAAATGGTTATTAAAAAATTTAAGATAAAAGAGCTGCCAAAAAACTTTGAAATAAATCTTGTAAAAAATAAAATTGCAAAACGACCCAAAAATTTTAGCAAGATTATTAAAGAGATCTTTGAGGTTAGTGAACGTACAGTTATTTATACTCCAAGATTTAAGCTTCATTATAAAAATACAAAAACAAACGAAGAGAAAATCTTAGTTCTAGATGGCGTAACTTCCCAAAAATTGTAGATTTTTTTTATTTTTTTTATTTTTTTTATTTTCTTTATTTTTTTTATTTTTTTTATTTTCTTTATCCATATTTTTGGATGAATTAATTTTTCCATAATTATCTTGTTGTAACATTTCAATTATTGCAAGTATAATTTTTTGAGTTAGCTCATCTTCAACTACGATGATA
>JAENXI010000392.1 GCA_016649625.1 Candidatus Bathyarchaeota archaeon | reverse complement strand
TGCAGAACACCCAGTCAGGCTCCAGCCAATCAAGTATATCATAGTGGCAAGTTACGGCTATGAACTGCTTGTCTGTTCTTCGGATTGCCTTTGCTATTGCATAGGAGGCGATTTTCGCGATTTCTCTGTCAACAACGCTGTGAACTCGTCGAAGACAACAAGTTGCTGCTGTAGGCATAAGGTTCTCGCGACGTCAACTCTCATTTTTTCGCCCTGACTCAGGCAGCTATAGCTTTTGAGCCAATCAGGTGGAGAAGCAAAGCCGACACTGCATAATGCTCTTGTTACTTCTTTTATTCCCAAGCTTTCTGCGAAATCGTCTAGAATTGAATCGCGTGTATATTCTAGGTTTTTTATGTACTTGTCAGGGAAAAGCTGTTTTGCTATTGTTGTTTTTCCTGTTCCACTTCTACCGACAATAGCGCCTATCTGCCATTTTATGTTCTCTAGCGGCAGTTCGCCTTTGAAGCGCTTTTCGAGTTTAACGTCGTTGAGCGTAAAGGAGCCGATAA
>JAENXI010000391.1 GCA_016649625.1 Candidatus Bathyarchaeota archaeon | reverse complement strand
TTACTAGCACTATAACCAAAGATAAAGGTATGACTATAATGCCAAATACAAAAATAAGCGCAAAAATGGGTCCTGTTACGCCAGCAGAATGAACACTGACCTTCCAGAACCTATTAACAACCAAAAGGATTATTGTGACAAACGTGTAACCTAAAGCCAGCAGAAACATTATTTTGGTGTTTGTAGCAAAGAAAATTATTGCTGCAAAAGAATAAAGGGTTGTGGCTATTAAGAAAAATGGTGTTCTTGTTTCTTTTTTTGAAACGTATAAATCAACAACATTCTTTCTATAAAAATAGAGTACTGGTAAGAAGGGCAAGAAAGCAAACAACGAAAAACAGAGCAGAATGCTCAAAGGAGGATAAAGTGAACCTAGGCCAATAGGTGACCAAAGAGAAAAACAAACCGTTGCCACTATCGCAGTGGTTGGGGGAGAAACAAATTTTGAGATAAAATCTGCTAAATCATGGCCAATTTTTGCTTGTGAATTATTTTTATTGTTATTTTCCATG
>JAENXI010000390.1 GCA_016649625.1 Candidatus Bathyarchaeota archaeon | reverse complement strand
TGCTCAACCTTCCCCGAACTGTCGATTGTGAGGCTTTGAGTTACCTCGTGTACTTCCATAGCACTGGAATATTAACCAGTTCCCCTTTCGATCAGTCATGTTAACGCTGAACTTAGGATCGGCTAACTCTAGGCTGACGACGCATTGCCTAGAAACCCTTGCTCTTTCGGCGATCGGGATTCTCACCCGACTATGCTGTTACTACCACCGGGATCTGCAATCCCTGCACGGTCCACAAGAGGTCACCCCCTTGCTTCCGCCCATGCGGGACGCCTTCCTAACACAAATTTAAAAAATTGCCTAAGGTATCGGCACCTGGCTTGAGACCCGTCCATCTTCGGGGCCCCAATCCTCGGCGGGTGATCTGTAACGATTTCTTTAAAGGATAGCTGCTTCTAAACTTACCTCCCCGCTGTCTTAGCATTACGACGCCCTTTGATTTATCACTTAGCCAGGATTGAGGGGCGTTAACCTTAGTCTGGGTTGTCCCCCTCCCGGAGCAGTAGCTTAAC
>JAENXI010000038.1 GCA_016649625.1 Candidatus Bathyarchaeota archaeon | reverse complement strand
AAGAAATTAAATATTCCATATATGATTAATAGTATGGCACTTGAGATCACACCTGACAAGAAGGTGTTTGTAGCTAGCCCAGAAGATCTTTTTTGTTTTCAAGCTAAAGTAATTATCCTGGCTATGGGATGTCGTGAACGAACTCGAGGACAGATCTATATTCCTGGAACCCGACCTGCAGGAGTGTATACTGCAGGTGTTGCCCAGAACCTCATTAACCTAAAGAACATGATGGTTGGTAAAGAAGTTGTCATTCTAGGATCTGGTGATATAGGCATGATAATGGCTCGTCGTCTTACCTTGGAAGGTGCAAAAGTCCATGCCGTAGTAGAAATCCTCCCTCACACTAATGGTCTACCGCGAAATATTCAACAATGTCTTATTGACTATGAAATCCCTCTCCTTCTCTCTCATACCGTTACTGAAATCCAAGGTATAAATCGAGTTGAATCAATCATCATCTCCCAGGTCAACGAGAATTTGATGTCAATAGAAGGAAAAGAACGGAAAATCAATTGCGATACTCTCCTCCTCTCCATAGGATTAATTCCAGAAAACGACCTTTCAAAAACTTGCGGTGTTAAACTTAGCCCAGTTACTAGAGGAGCTATCGTCGATGAAAATCTTGAAACATCTGTACAGGGTGTTTTTGCATGTGGAAATGTTCTCCACGTCCACGATGTAGTGGACTTTGTCTCTCTCGAAGCTGAAAGAGCAGGAAAAAGCGCAGCAGAATGTATCCTCGGAAAACAACGAAAAGAAGAAAGAATCCTTATAGAGGTAGGTGACGGATTACGATACGTTTTGCCCCAATACATATCCCGTGACACCGACCTCGAACTATCGATTCGTGTGATAAATCCTGGAGAAGATGTATCGATTGGATTTTTCGATAAGGATACACTATTGAAAACTGAAAAATTTCGAAAGGTTCATCCAGCTCAAATGATAAAGATAAAACTAAAAAAAAGTGAAACTAAAGATATCAACACTTTACGAGCTGAGGTATTGCAGAAATGAAGAAAGAGATTATTTGTATCGTTTGCCCAATGGGTTGTCATCTTAATGTTGAATATACCCAAAAAACAGTACAAAGCATTAGTGGAAATCGATGTAAACTCGGCTTAGAATACGTGGAAAAAGAAAGCTTCAATCCTGAGAGGACCCTCACAACTACAGTAAAGGTAACAAATGGGCATCTTCCTCTTGTGAGTGTGAGAACTAGCAAGCCCATATCAAAAAAATTAATTTTCAAAGCTATGGCTTTACTATCAAACGTTGAGGTAGAGGCACCTATCTTAATTGGAGATAAAATTGTAGAAAATCTATTTGATACCAACGCGAATATAATAGCCACAAAGAATATTTTTTTTAAAAAAAAGAAGCAATATGAGCATGCGAATCTTGTTTAAAATTTTTTTCATCTAATATTCCGGTTGGACTAGAATTATCTGCTTCTGCAAATAAGAGTTAAACTATTTTCACTTTCTTTATAGTTCTTAGAGCAAACAAATAAGTAATAATGGCAAATCCAAGAAGAAATAATAGGGCAAATAAAACATCAAAAGAGCTGTATTGATAATAGTTTCCAAAAGAATAAAAATTGGATCCCAGGGTAAAATATCGCAAGCCTTGTATGAAGTATGAAACTGGATTTCCATAACTAATAATCCTTATTGCCAAAGGTAGTGAAGTTATGGGATAAAGAGCATTGCTTGCAAAAAACAATGGGAGTGAAAAAAGAGTTATTACTCCCTGAAGACCTTCATGGGTTTTTAGTCTTAAAGCTATTGTACTCGACAAGAAAAGCAATCCAATAGCAAACAATAAAATAAATAATAAAATTCCTAAAACTGAAACAACTGTTTCCATTAATGAAAAAGTATTAAAAAATCTAACACCCAAGACATATCCAAAGACTATTATAATCAAAGTTTGAATCAAAGATTTTGCAATTCCACTCAAACTCAATCCTATTAATATATGGGAACGTGGAAGCGGTGAGGCAAGCATCTCTTTCATTAATCCAAATTCTTTGTCAAATTGAAGAGTTATTCCACTGTATAAACAGGTAAACAGAATTGTCAATGATATCACTCCGGCTGCCATGAATGTCAAATAATTTACTGGAGTAACTCCTTGACTAATTGGGATTTCTGGAATTATACGATCAAAATTACTAGACATTGAGATTCCATATAATGCTAACCAGAGGGCTGGCTGAATTAGTGAAGTGAAAAGCATAGCTTTTATTCGAAAGAATTTAAGCATGTCTCTCCAAAAAATTGTTAAAAACTCAGTTCTCATCCTAGCATCCTCAATTATCAAGTGATTATTTTTTTCTTTTTTTCTTGTTCTTCTTCTCTAAAATGTCTGCCAGTATAGTGAATGAAAACATCATCCAAAGTTGGTTTTTTTAAATAGATACTTTTTATCTCAATTCCTTGAATCCTAATTTGTTCAATTAATCTTGGCATATTTTTTTGGCCATCTTCCACAGAAATCATCAATTCAGAAGGTGCTTTTCTTATATTTTTTATCTCTCTCATATTTTTAATAGTTTTAAACGCTTTCTCATCTTGATCTGTTTTTAGATAAATAACGTCCATACCTAAAGATTGTTTTAAAACTTCTGAAAAACCATTAACTATTATTTTTCCTCTATCAATAATACAAATATTGTCGCTTAACTGATCCGCTTCATCCATATAGTGCGTAGTTAAAAAAATTGTTACTCCCTCTTTGTTCACTCTTTTTATGTAATTCCATATTCTCATCCTTGAATTGGGATCAAGTCCAATTGTTGGTTCATCGAGAAAAAGGACTTTTGGTCTAGTTAGTAATCCTCTAGCAATTTCCAATTTGCGTTTCATGCCCCCACTTAGGTTTTTTACAAATTCGTCCCTTTTCTCCTCCAATTTCACGATTTGGATGAGTTCATTAATTCGATCTTTTCTAGTTTTTTTTGGAATTGCATAAAGTCTTCCGTGAAATTCTAAAGTCTCTTCTACTGTTAAATTCCAATCAAGAGTTTCATTTTGAAAAACTATGCCAATTGATTTACGGATTTCATCAGGTTGAGTTCTTAAATCAAAACCTGAAATAGATATTTTACCTTTTTGAATTGGAAGAAGAGTTGTTAAAACATTAATTGTAGTAGTTTTTCCGGCGCCATTTGGTCCTAAAAATGAGAAGATCTCTCCTTTTTTAACTTTAAAACTAATATCATTAACTGCTTTATTCTTGCCATATTGATATCGAAGACCTTCAACTGTAATCTCGTATGTTTCCATGTTTTAAACATCTTGTTGATTTCTTGATAATCTTGAACTATGAAGATAACAATTCATGATGATATAATTTTTTTGTTCAAAAATAAACTGATACAAAAACACTTTTATTTATACAAATAAGTGGCGCCTTGGCCGGGATTCGAACCCGGGTCGAGCGGGCGACAGCCGCTTATACTGGACCGACCTATACTACCAAGGCACTTTGTAGTGAAGTGAATAATTTATCTTTTGACTAATTAAGTTTTCTTGATAACTAATAGTTTTGTTAATTAATTTGGGGTTTTTATCGTCATTATTTCATTTATTTTTCTTAATTCTTGTTTAAAAAAATTTAGAACATCTGGAGTAAAAATTGAAATTGAAGCTAAAACAAAATTAATTGGGAAAACAACTGCATGTTCAAAAACATTACCTCCAGTAGTTCCTGTACTCCATGGGCCTATTATCAACAAAGAATATCCCCAATATTGAAAAGCAGACCATAAAACTGTTTGAAGTAAGGCACCAACTAGTCTTGATTGATATTTTATTTTCTTTCCGATTGGGTGATTATTATAGTTATTTACAAATATTTCCCCAGCAATTCCTCCTGCGCCACCTGGAAAAAAAGCGTTAACCAAAAGTTTTTCCAAAAAATTTCCTGGAATAAAATGTCCAATCCAAAATCCTGGAATATTTAAAAAAGGTATTATTACCTCTCCGCTGAAAAAGCGAATGGATACAGGTATTAAGTAAATAATAGCGCCGGAGAGTTGCCATAACCAAAATCTTTTGCTTTTTAAGGTTTTGACTATAGCCTTAAACAAACTCATATCTCTTGAAGAATTCAATAAGATTTTAAAAGGCTTGTCATCGCTTTTTTATCCTCATTTAGAATTCTAATAGAATAATATTGATTCAATTAATTATTTTTTTTGAGTAGCGATGGACCACTGTGGTTTGACGCCCAGAATCCATCGAGAATCCTCAAACCCTACGCTCTTATCCGCACCCCCTTGAGCGCTGAACGCCCAAACTTAGGTTGCTCTCTCCCGAGCCTGGCCAGATTCGTCTGATGAACAATGAAATTAACTTCCCTACGGAAGTTCCTCATTGACCGCCAGCCACAAGAGACGGATAGTCACTGTTTCGGAAAGGAAGATCTCAATAGCCTTTGACGCCTCAGCCTCAGCTGTTAGCCCGTCATATAGAGGGTTTACGGTTCAAGGGGCCCCTATCCCCCCGCCTAAGGTCCATCGCCATAAAATAAAGTATAAACAAAACTATAAAACTTTTCTAATCTATTTTAGTGGTTGAGTGCATTAATTTAGTTAAATTAATTTATTATTTCTGATATCAACCCTATATTACGAAATTCTAAACTTTATATTAGTATTTTTTTATTCCAGAGTTATGGATCCTATTTTGTTGACTCTTTGAGTTTATAAGCTAAATCTTCAATTAAACCCAACATTTCATTGATGTTCTTTTGGTTTTTTTCGATGATATTCACAAATGCACTCCCAACTATAACTCCTTCTGCACCAGTTTTTACAATTAATTTAGCGTGTTCAGGTTTTGAAACTCCAAACCCAACAGCTAAAGGAATTTGGTTAGTTGTTTTTGGCAGAATTTTTTTTATCAATTCTACTGTTGAATCCTGTACTGTTTCACGAGCTCCAGTCACTCCAAATTGTGAAACGAGATATAAAAATCCTGAACTTGATTTTATTATTTTCATTAGTCTTTGTTCAGATGTCGATGGAGCTACAAGAAAAATAGTGTCTACCTCGAATTTTTTTGCCATTTCACGATATTTATTGGCTTCTTCAACTGGGAGATCAGGAACAACTACTCCGTTAACGCCATATTTTTTTGAAAGTCTAAAGAATTTCTCTAATCCCATTCTGAAAATAGGATTATAATATGTTAAAATTACAATAGGTATCTCCTGTTTTTTCTTAATTTCACCTGCTATCTCCAAAACCTGATTTGGGGTTGTTCCAGCTTTTAAAGCACGTAAACTTGCTGCTTGAATTGTTGGTCCATCTGCAATAGGATCTGAGAAAGGAATTCCAAGTTCAAGAATATCTACTCCACCTCTGATTAGCGAGTTTGCCAGAAGAGGTGTAATTTTAGGATTTGGATCTCCTGCTGTAATATAACCTATTAATGCTCCTTCTTCTTTGGTTTTTAACCTCTGAAAAATTTTTTCTATTTTACTCATTTTTTCCCCTCAAATAATTAAAGACTTCTTCCACATCTTTATCTCCTCGACCTGACAGTGTAACAACCACAGTTTTGTCTTTGTTCATTTTTTGGGCTATTTTAATGGCAAATGCTAGAGCATGTGATGACTCAAGAGCTGGGATTATTCCCTCCTCTTGTGATAATAAACAAAAAGCATCTACTGCTTCCTTATCAGTTGCTGTTTTATATTGTGCTCTTTTTAGAGTTTTTAAAAAAGAATGTTCTGGTCCAACTCCAGGGTAATCTAACCCTGCAGAAACACTATGTGTATTTTGTATTTGTCCTTCTTTATCTTGAAGGACATAGGTTAGCATACCATGGAAAATTCCTTCTGATCCCGCTCCTAAAGAAGCTGCATGTTTGCCTGATGTGATTCCTTTGCCTGCAGCTTCAACTCCATACAATTTTACATCCAGATTCTCTTCAAAAGGATGGAATGTACCTATTGCATTGCTTCCACCTCCAACACAAGCAACTAGTACGTCAGGTAACTTTTTCTCTTTTATTAGGAACTGTTTTTTCAGTTCATCTCCAATCACATTTTGAAAATCTCTAACAATCATAGGATAAGGGTGAGGTCCCACAACTGATCCAATTAAGTAATAAGTACTTTCTATATTAGTAACCCAATCTCTTAGCGCTTCATTAATTGCATCCTTTAATGTTTTGGAACCTGATTTGACAGGATGTACTTTAGCGCCTAAGAGTTTCATTCTAAACATGTTAAGTCTCTGTCGTCTGATATCCTCAACACCCATGTAGATTTCGGCTTTCAAACCTAAAACAGCACATGCCATAGCCGTAGCAACACCATGTTGTCCAGCTCCTGTTTCAGCAATTACTCTTTTTTTTCCCATTCGTTTGGCTAATAATGCCTGTCCAATAGTATTATTAATCTTATGTGCACCCCCATGAGCCAGATCTTCTCTTTTCAGGTAAATTTTTGCTCCACCAATTTTCTTTGTTAAATTCTCTGCGTAGTACAATGATGTTGGTCTTCCAGCATAATCAGCCAGATAATATTTTAGATCTTTTTTAAAATCTGTGTCATTTTTGAAACTATTATACGCCTCTTCTAGCTCGGTTATAGCCGCCATTAATACTTCAGGTACAAAACGACCTCCATATTTTCCGTATTTTCCATCAATTGGGTACTTACTCATTTTTTTCACTCTTGGCATTTTTTATAAAGGTGTATATTTTTTGATGATCCTTAATTCCTGGCTTTTTTTCAACTCCACTGGATACGTCAACAGCATATGGTTGAACATCTCTAATCGCATTAGCCACATTTTCAGGTTTTAATCCTCCTGCTAAAATCAGAGGGGTAGGATTGATAATCTCTTTAATTTGTAAACTTAATTTCCAATTATGAACCACGCCTGTTCCCCCTGATTTTCCTTTAATATATGAGTCTATGAGAATTGCATCAAATCTTGTCGAAATCTCATTGGCTTCTTTTATTGCACTGTAAGGTTTTGCTTTTATTGCTCCAATCAACAACAAATTAGGAATTTCTTTTTTAAAAATTTTTAAATCAGATCGCATACTATTTCCATGAATCTGTACACAATTTGGTTGCAGGTATCTACACATCTCTATGATTTCTGTTAAATTTTCATTAGTGGTCACAACAACGCTATTAACAAAAAGTGGAACTAGCTTGATCAGTTTTTTTGCTTCTGATATTAATAGATTCCTAGGAGAAGATTCTACTCCTACAATAAATC
>JAENXI010000389.1 GCA_016649625.1 Candidatus Bathyarchaeota archaeon | reverse complement strand
CTTATAAAAAGTGAAGAAAAACAATTAGATAAGGATAGAATCATTTTATTTATTTCTTTATTTTTAATTTCAGTTCCTCAATTTTATAATTATATACTTGGACAAATTAATCTCTATATTACTATACTGATTTTAATATCACTTTTTATTTTTTTAAAAAAAGAAAAGATTATTTGGCAATTTGCTGCAAGCTTTATTCTTGGGATAACTATAAATTTAAAACCAATTACTATTTTCATGATTCCCTTTTTAATTTGTTTAAATTACAATTTCAAACAAAATAGGTTTGAATTTGATATTAAAAAAAGTTCCATAAGAATCTTGGGTGTTTTTATACCGGTTGCTTTTAATTTAATTTTCTTTTTATTGATTCCAGCTTTATGGGATGGCTTTATTGGGATAAACCTTTTGGGTGAAGAACCTGTCGATAAAAATCATTCATTTAGTATAACTAAATTAATTATTAATGCATTTTATTTTACGGACAGTTCATTTAGTCAATTAACCATTATA